>NZ_QJTG01000007.1:0-61816 GCF_003217275.1 Bacillus sp. 196mf | reverse complement strand
AAAGCGCAAGAAATAGTAAAGCCTAAAGAAGAGGCAAAAGTCAAAGAAGAAGTAAAAGTTAAAGAAGAACCGAAAGCGCAAGAAATGGTAAAGCCTAAAGAAGAAGTAAAAGCTAAAGAAGAAGAAAAAGCGCAAGAAATAGCAAAAGCTAAAGAAGAAGAGAAAGCAAGAGAAATAGCAAGAGCTAAAGAAGAAGAGAAAGCAAGAGAAATAGCAAAAGCTAAGGAAGAAGAAAGAGCAAGAGAAATAGCAAAGGCTAAAGAAGAAGAGAGAGCGAAAGAAGTATCACAAAACAATATACAGTCTGCTAAACGTGAATTAACGGTAGTAGCGACAGCGTATACTGCTGATCCAAGTGAAAATGGTACATATGGTGGACGCGTTTTAACTGCGATGGGGCATGATTTAACGGCAAATCCGAATATGAGAATTATCGCAGTTGATCCGAAAGTAATCCCATTAGGATCTAAAGTATGGGTAGAAGGTTATGGAGAAGCTATCGCTGGTGATACTGGAAGCGCAATTAAAGGTAATCGTATTGATGTATTAATGGGGTCAAAAAGTAAAGCTATGAATTGGGGAAGAAAAACTGTTAAAGTAAAAATTTTATAGTAACTATAATGATCCAAATAGAAGTCAGTTCTCTTTATTGAGGCTGGCTTTTATTTTTTTAGTGGAAGTATAATAGGATTTTTAAATGACTTATTAATAAACCTGTAATAAAACATAAAAATTGTCTCATGTTTAGAAAAACTATTAAGAATGAGGTAAGGAAGTAGAACAGAAGGTTATTGAGAAGTAGAGAAGAATAGTATGTTGAAAACGAAGGGTTAACGTATAATGAAATATATAAATCGGATCAAATCGTTTACTAAACACTTTCACTCATAATAGTGTAATTAAGTTCAAAGGATAGGTGTATTTCATGAAAGAAGTAAGAGAATATATTGAAACAAAGAAACAAGGTGTATTGGAGTTGCAAATAAAAGAAACGGAAGAAAAGCTAGGTGCTGCTTTCCCAAATCAATATAGGGATCTTATTAAATTAGTTAATAATGCTGAAATAGGGGAATGGATACTATATCCGATTAAAGATAATAGAAATGTAACGAAAACTTGGGATGATATTGTTAGACAAAACATTGACATGAGAGATGAGTCTATACCAGAAAATCTTATCATAATTGGTGACGATGGTTCAGGGGATAAATTGTGCTTTAAAATAAATAATGGAAAAATGGATGATAAAATATATATTTGGTATCACGCGGATGACGAAATGGAAGAAATATCTCCGAGTTTAAAAGAATTTATTATGGAAACTATTCAGGAAGACGATGTTTTTTAGTCTTAATTATTATCATTTTGTGAATCATTCTTATAAAGGCGAGGATAGAATATGACAATAGAATTATATGGCGCACATTGTAATGAGCGGAAAGGGTATAGAGTAATTGAAGGAAGAGGTTCATATAATCATTACTTTGGCGGTCAAGATTGTAATTTGCCAGTATGTAAGTTATGCGGTGAGAAGATGCATCAAATTCTCTGTTTTGATTTAAAAGATGGGAGACTTGCTGAACTTAAAAGTAATGAACTAAATATTTTACCATTCGTTTCATGCTTGAACTGCGCGATGGTGTGGGAACCGCAATATTTTCAGTTAAGTGATGGAGGTAAAACAGTTCAAATCATAAAGCAGCAAAATACAGAAGAATGGATAATGGAAGAGGAAGATAAGTTACCAGTTTCATTACCAAAAACAACGGTAAAGCTTATAAATATGAAAAATGAAGATATACCTACAGATGAAGATAGTTACTGGGAAGCTTTTGACTTGTTCGGTTCTGAATATGTATGTAGATTATTAGGGGCACCATTATATGCGGATCTTCCAGAGCATTTGGCGTGTCCAACTTGTTCTAAAGAGATGAAGTATGTTGCTACAATTACACAAGATATCGAGGAACGTGAACTTATTTCAGTAGTTGATTTCCAGTTTGGGGAAATGAATATATACTATTATTTATGTAAAGATTGTTCAATTATAAAAACGGAAACACAAAGTACATAACAAGACTAACATATTATATTAGTCTTGTTTTTGTATCGCAACATCATTAAGAATCGCATCAAATATATCTTTTTGCGTAAAGTTATCTGTAAAAATAGTTTCTCTGGCAACCTCAATTGTATCGTGCGGATTATACCATTTTTGGAGGGAATCTTCACCAAATTCATATCGTTTGTCCCTTGTGTTATGTCGTCTAATAGTTTCCTCTAATGATAAATCAAAATAATATGTAAATGCATTTTCATCAAAATAACGAATTAATTCTTTTAACATCTCACCATACCTGCGACTGTCCAATATACCTTCTAAAATAACAAATTCACATTTTCCTTTTCCGTACTTTGTAATTTCAAATAGTAAATCATGTGATAAATTACCCATTGTGTCGTGTACTCTAAGCATATCTCTACGCACAACATCCTGTGATACTAAAAGTGTACCTTGTCCGAAATGTTCTTGTAGTTGCTTTGCAATCGTTGTTTTACCACTTGCGGAGTTTCCTCTAAGAATGATTAAAGTGGATGTAAGTATAGGTTTAGACATAATGTATTCCCCCAACGGTATTAATTATATAGAAAATTTTAACAAATAAAGTGAGGAAAGTGTATAATTAATATGATGGATATTTAAGGAGGGGATTAGATGGGGGATATATTAAAAAATGCACAACCTATATGGAAACGGACTTGGTTTCGTTATCTAGGGGCATTTTTTATTGTTCAGTTACTGTTTATTTTGTGTGAAATAACTGCGTGGGCACCAAACTTTAGGCCAGGCGGAGAGTTTTTTAATAGAATATTAAATTCTCAATTTTTCACTGAATGGTTCACACTCTATACAATCCCGCAATTTAACGTATTTACAGCATTTTTTGCGATTACATTACTACCATATGCATTAGTAGGTGCAATGAAAGATGTAACATCAAGAAAAAATATAAAGGAATAATAGAGGTATAATATGCTTTTTCAAAAAGAAGGTTTATTGATTAGATACGTAATGGAAAATGATGCAGCTATCATTTCTAAATGGTTAACGGACCCAGCAGTCCTGCGGTATTACGAAGGGCGAGATAATCCGCAATCTGTAGAAAAGGTGCTTGATCATTTTATGCATAATCCAAACAGTAATGAAAATAGATGTTTAATAGAATTTGATACCGTTCCGATTGGTTACATACAAATGTACCCAGTTGATTCAGAGTGGAAAGCGATATATGGCTATAAAGAATCACAAAATGTATGGGGAATGGATCAATTTATCGGTGAACCAGTCTATTGGGGAAAAGGAATTGGACAAAAACTCGTTCAGGCAGCAATTACATACATTATGGGTGAAATGGGAGCAGAAGCAATCGCAATGGATCCGAAAGTAAATAATGAACGAGCGATAAAGTGTTATGAAAAATGCGGATTTAAAAAAGTAAAGATTTTAAAGGAACATGAGCTGCATGAGGGGGAACTAGAAGATTGTTGGATGATGGAATACAAACAATTATAATGAATATGCAATGGCTTATATAAACGAAGGGAGCTGTGTGAAATGAAAAAAGCATTAATCGTAATTGATGTGCAAGCCGGTATGTATACAGCTGGAATGCCAGTACATAATGGGGAAAAATTTTTACAAACATTGCAAGAGCTTATTGGGGAATGTCGTTCAAATGATATTCCAGTTATTTATGTCCAACATAACGGTCCTAAAGACCATCCGTTAGAAAAAGGTACGGATGGATGGCGAATCCATGCAACAATCGCTCCGCAAGAAGGGGATGATATTGTTGAAAAGACGACGCCAGATTCATTCCATAAGACAAACTTAAGCGAAGTGTTACAAGAGAAAGGAATTGAACACGTTATTCTTTCGGGAATGCAAACAGAGTATTGTGTAGATACGACAACGCGCAGAGCATGTAGTGAAGGATATAAAGTAACGTTAGTTAGTGATGCGCATAGTACATTTGATGCAGAAGTGTTACGTGCTGAAGATATTGTGAAACATCATAACGCAGTATTGGGAGCGTTTGCGGATGTTGTTGCATTAAAAGACTTGAAAGTGGCTGCCTCTAAATAAGAGGCAGTTTTTTTATTAGAAAAATAGCGTCAAATATTGTTGGTAAGTCGATATTTTGAAATAATCGTTTATATAATTTCACGTACCATAATAAAAATATACAAAAAAGGAGCACCACATAATTAAAAAGGGCGCTCCTGCATTAAAATGTTACTTCTTCTTGTCTTTATCCAATATATTTTGTTCTTCAGCAAACTCCGTACCATATGCAAAGCGGCGATTAATACGAATGTTATCATTGTTGTGCCTTGTATGAGAGTTAGAGAAGCGATGAACGATTACTTCAGATAAAGTGAAGACGATGGCAGAAAGGATACTGCCCCATGCAATTTGCATATAGTTGTCTAATAAAATATTACCGAAAATCCATACGCTTAAATATGTTAATAAGAAATCCGACATAATGGCACCAGTATTGCCAATTCGATTTAAAATAATTTTATCAACGAACATGTAGGATACGATTGTAACAAAGAGACTGAATGAAATAATTTGAACAAACGTTGCAGGGAAAAATAAAGCAAGCCCAATGCTAAATGCGATAATGCACGATATAAACTTGATAAGCACTACTGTGAAATCATTCAAAATTTACACCTCCGATTTATACATAGTTTTGCAATAAATTCTGGAGTTCATACATTGTAACGGATTTATTTACATAAAACTTTTTCATGTTCGGAATTTAGTCTAAATATTATAAAAATAACGAAAAAATGTTATAGTAAAATGAGAGTGTATGACATTTTTAGGTAAGGGGGAATCCAGGATGTGGATTACTTCAGAAGTAGAAATTCCAGATGAGTTAATTGATCACATTGAGCAAGGAAAGTTAGTGTTATTTGTTGGAGCGGGAGTTTCTATGAAAGGGAAATCAAACTTACCAAATTTTGATGATTTAGTTGATGAAATTGCAAAAACGTTATATGTCGAAAAGCGTGAAATAACAGAACCACATGATTATTATCTTGGTAAAATTGCGAAAACAAAAGATGTACATCAAGTCGCAAGAGATCTTGTTCATATAGAGAAATCAAAACCGAATCCATTACATTATGCAATTCCAAGGTTATTTCCTTTAGATACAGATATCCGCATTGTAACAACAAATTTTGATCAACATTTTACAACTGCAATTAAAGAAATAAATAGAGATATCAATGTTTATTACGCTCCAGCTTTACCGACTGGGAGAGCTTTTAAAGGTCTTGCTTATATACATGGTAATGTAGAACAGGAGAAAGAGGCTTTAATTTTAACAGACGGTGATTTTGGAAGGGCTTACTTAACGGAAGGGTGGGCGAGAAGATTTTTAGTCGATCTATTCTCAAATTACACCGTTTTATTCGTTGGATATAGTCATAATGACCCAGTAATGAAATATTTAGCAACTGGTTTACCACCAAGTACAAGACGATTTGCTTTCGTCGCACAAGGAGAAAATACGTACCACTGGGAACATTTGGGGATAAGACCGATTGTGTATCCGAATAAAGTGAATAATCATCAATCCCTCGTAAAAGCGGTAAAACGCTGGGCGGAATTAATGGGTGATAATTATATTACGAAAAGAATGCGTATTCGGGATATTGTAACGGTTCCCCCGTCAGTAGAACAGGAACAATTATCATACATAAAGCAATCAATTAAAAAAATTGAAACAGTTCGTTACTTTGTGGAATTTGCTCACGATTATGAATGGGTCGAATGGTTAGAAGCAGAAGGTAAATTACAAAATTTGTTTATGCTTACGCCAAACTATAATGAAGTAGATGAATTACTTGCAGAATGGTTAGTGGAACAATTTCTTTTTAGTCATCAGATAGAATTATTTCAATTAATTTATAAAAACTATTCTAAAATATCACCGTTATTATGGAGAACAATTTGTAACTACTTAAACGAAACGAAGAGTAAGATGGACCCATTGTTGTTTGCCAGGTGGACACTCCTTTTATTAGAAACTGCTGAAAAAGATAGTAGCTCTATAGAAAAGATTTCTAAGTTACTGCAAAAATGTTCTTTTCCTGAGCATAAGGAAATTGCGTTATTGTTACTAACTTTTATTTTAGACGGAAAGCTGAAGTTGAAACGTGTAAGAAAATGGGGAAATGATACGCAAGAAGCAATAGAACTCGAGGAATCGAGTCGCTTGCCAGTATCAACATTTTCTCATGTGGAGCAAATTTGGAATGAAAAGATGAGGCCATATATCGCCTATTATGCTGTTCCAATTATGATGATTGGATTAGAAAAATTGAGAATGTTGTCATTAAGACAAACGGCACTGAAAAAAAGAAATACGGAAGATGTAGAAAAAGAGTTTCATCAAAATGATCTTGCATTTTTAATACAAATTGTAAAAGAGTGTCTAACTTATTTATGTGAAAACAATGAGAAAAAAGCGGATTATTATATTACAGAAATGATAGAAGCGAATAGTGTACTTCAAAAGCGAATTGCAATTGATGCGATGAATAAAAATATTTTTGTTCGTGTAGATGACAAAATGAAATGGTTGTTACATGAAGGACTTCTTTTAGATTTCACTTATAAACACGAAGTTTTCCAACTTTTAAAAAGTCATTATGCAAATTGTTTGGAAAAAACAAAAGAAGAAGTCACTCGAACTGTAATAAAGCGTCTTACAGAAGAGAGAGTATTTGATGCATGTCTCGTATTAGACTTATTATTCAAGTGTGATTCAAATAGTCCATCTACGGCAAATGGGTATGAGTTAATGAAGCAAAAGCATCCTCATTTTCATTCTGAACAATACAGTGTACAAAAGAAAGAGGATACAGCGCAAAGCATTACTTGTAATGTAACAGCTGACGGATTATTGCAGCTGAAAGATGTTGAAATTATGAAGCAAGTTCGGCAATTTTCGCAAGATGGTGTTTTTGAACAACGCCATTTTTTAGAGATGTTATCAAAAGCATGTAAATTGAATACGGAGTGGAGTATTTCATTCGCATATCAATTAGTAGGAGTGCAAGAAATAAGTAATGAAGTATGGTTTGTTTGTATTAGAGAATGGCGAAATAACAGAGGATTGACAAATGATCAAATCCAAAAAATTATTCCGTTATTGCAGAAATTTGTTAGAAATACTGCTTTTCATTGGTTAATTAGTAGTTTTCTATATGAAATTAGTAATCGACTAGAAGAGTTAGAAGAGAATAGTATACGTGTTGTAAAACGCTTTGCTTTTTCAGTGTTTCCTCAAGTTATGAAGAGTGATACGGATTTTAAGCTTGGAAAACAAGATTTTTACAATGAATCAATTCAGCATCCTGTTGGAAAAATGACGGCTGTATTATTAAAGTTGTTATCATATGATCATTTATACGATCGTAATGTATATGAATATTTATTTTTATTTGAAGAACAAGTAAGAGTTAATTCAGTACGAACAAACTTTATGTTTGCTCGTTTAATAGCAGATATTACATTTCTATATCATATTGAAAAGCAATGGTGCCGAAAATATTTGTTACCATACTTAGATTTAAAAAAACAAAATGAAATTACGGAATATGCATGGGCTGGTTTATGTTACACGCAAATAAATTTACCTTTATTTACAGAAATGAAGCGTTTTATTAAGTATGCGATAGAACATTTGGAAGTATTACATCCGCATACGAGGGAAGCTTTCTTGAAGTGGCTTAGCTTTGTATTTATTAAATGTGTACTATATTGGGAGCAAAAAACAGATTGGTTATACCCTTTACTCGTATTAGAAAATGAAGAAAATAAAATTAAATTTATGCAGTTTTTATGCTATTACGTCAAAACATTAAGTGTAAAAGAACAACAAAAATTTTGGACAGCTTGGCTCAGTGTATTTTTGCGAGAACGACCAAAAATGGGTGAGATAACAG
The DNA here is from genome assembly GCF_003217275.1 of Bacillus sp. 196mf. Taxonomy (NCBI): domain Bacteria; kingdom Bacillati; phylum Bacillota; class Bacilli; order Caryophanales; family Bacillaceae; genus Bacillus; species Bacillus sp. 196mf. The sequence continues at coordinate 53,782 of NZ_QJTG01000007.1, read as the reverse complement.
CGAGAGAATATGTAATGCTTTTACGTATTATTTTATACATGGATGAAATATTAGAAAAAGGATTATGTATTATGTCTCGTGCATTTTCAAGTGTAAATGGTAAATGTACAGGTGAGGAAATGAAGCAGTTATTGATTGAAATGCTTCATAAGAAAGAAAGTATGAAAGCGCATAAAGAAATGTTTGCAAATGTGTTTTTTATTTTACTACAAACATGTCAAGAAGCCGTTTTATTTGAAAAAGAAATCATAAAAATAAAAGAATTATTAGTTCAGTATGGAGTAGAGGAATATGTTTTACATTTACTAGAAAATGAAATAATTCGCATAGGAATTGTAATGGGTGATTTACAAGAAGAATTATAGGACGAAAGTGGAATTTTAAAAAATATATAAAAAGTTGTTGACAGTGTTTTGAAAAGCGTTCTATAATACGAATCATACTTATTCAATTTCAAAAACATTTGAATAAACAAAGTGCAATGAAGAGATCACAGTAGTGGTTAGTCTTACTGTAACAGAGAGCTGGTGGTTGGTGTGAACCAGTACAGGGATAATCATGAATTACAGTCTTGGAGCATCTTTTTCGTAATAAAGATAGTTTGTCTTTATGAGGAAAAAGCGGTCAATTGATCGTTAACAGTGAAGAGAGGTAGACAGAAAGTTAGTCTACAACTAGGGTGGTACCGCGATAAATATCGTCCCTACTGATTTATTCAGTAGGGACTTTTTGTATTTTAGTGGTCCAACTTGAAAATAAAATAGTCATGCATTGAAAGGAAAAGCAGTAGTTGTTGTTTCCCTGTAACAGAGAGCTGGTGGTTGGTGCGAACCAGTACAAAAACAAGAGCGAATTACAGTCCTGGAGCATCTTTTTCGTAGTAAAGATAGTATTGTCTTTATGAAGGGAAAGACGGTCAGATGATCGTTAACAATGAAGAGAGGTAGACGAAAGAAGTCTACAACTAGGGTGGTACCGCGATAAATATCGTCCCTACTGATTGGATCAGTAGGGCTTTTTTGTACAAAAAAGTGGCTTTTTAACTAGTAGTTCATGTCTTTGTACGAATTATTAGTTTAAAATAAGAAGAGGTATCGATTCCACTATAAATTTGTATAATTAACCAGTTCAGAAAATAGAGAATCTTTTATTCTCTTACTATACTTTTAAAACATTAGAGGAGGATTTCCAAATGGCAAATCATGAATTAGATCAATTACGTAAACAGGTAGATGAAATTAACTTACAACTATTACACCTTTTAAACAAACGTGGTGAAATCGTTCAAAAAATTGGAGAACAAAAGCAAGTACAAGGTACGAAACGCTTTGATCCAGTACGTGAGCGTGAAGTACTTGATATGATCGCAGAGCATAACGAAGGACCATTCGAAACATCAACAGTTCAACATATTTTCAAAACGATTTTCAAAGCAAGCTTAGAGTTACAAGAAGATGATAACCGTAAAGCGTTACTAGTATCACGTAAAAAGAAACAAGAAAATACAATCGTTGATGTAAAAGGTGAATTGATTGGAAACGGAACACAAACGTTCATCATGGGACCTTGTGCAGTAGAAAGCTTAGAGCAAGTTCGTCAAGTAGGGCAAGCGATGAAAGACCAAGGCTTAAAATTAATGCGCGGTGGTGCATTCAAACCGAGAACATCTCCATACGATTTCCAAGGTTTAGGAGTAGAAGGACTACAAATTTTACGCCAAGTAGCAGACGAGTTCGACTTAGCAATTATTAGTGAAATTTTAAATCCGAACGATGTTGAAATGGCATTAGACTACGTTGATGTAATTCAAGTTGGCGCACGTAACATGCAAAACTTCGATTTATTACGAGCTGTAGGTAAAGTTAACAAACCAGTATTATTAAAACGTGGATTAGCAGCAACAATTGATGAGTTCATTAATGCAGCGGAATACATCATTGCGCAAGGTAACGATCAAATTATTCTTTGTGAGCGTGGTATCCGCACATACGAAAGAGCAACACGTAACACATTAGACATTTCTGCAGTACCAATTTTAAAGAAAGAAACACATTTACCAGTTATCGTTGATGTAACACATTCAACTGGACGCAGAGATTTATTATTACCAACAGCGAAAGCGGCACTTGCAATTGGCGCAGATGCAGTAATGGCTGAAGTTCATCCAGATCCAGCAGTTGCATTGTCAGATTCTGCACAACAAATGGACATTCCAGAATTCCATAGATTCATGGATGAGTTAAAAGGTTTCAAAAATAAATTATCTTAATTCCATATTATATATGCGTTGAAGAGGAAACAGTAGTGCTTATCTCACTGTTAAAGAGAGCTGATGGCTGGTGTGAATCAGTACAAAGGTAAGCATGAATTACAGCCTTGGAGCATCTTTCTCGACAACTTATGGAGGGGAAGACGGTCAAACGATCGTTAAAGAAGAAGAGAGGTAGACGACAGTTGTCTACAACTAGGGTGGTACCGCGATAAACATCGTCCCTACTGAGCGCTCAGTAGGGACTTTTTTGTACAAAAAAATAGTAAAGGGGCAAGAGAAATGAGATACATTACAGCTGGAGAATCACATGGACCGCAGTTAACAGTTATTTTAGAAGGTGTACCAGCAGGTTTGACACTTACGGCGGAACATATTAATAAAGAATTATTAAGAAGACAAAAAGGTCATGGACGCGGAAGACGCATGCAAATTGAAACAGATACAGTTGAAATTGTAAGTGGTGTTCGTCACGGGATGACACTTGGATCACCGATTACGTTAATCGTAAAAAATGATGATTTCAAACATTGGACGAAAGTAATGGGTGCTGAGCCAATTTCTGAAAAAGAAAGTAAAGACATGAAACGTACAATTACAAAACCACGTCCAGGACATGCGGATTTAAATGGAGCAATTAAATATGGTCATCGTGATATAAGAAACGTATTAGAGCGCTCATCTGCAAGAGAAACGACAGTTCGTGTAGCTGCTGGTGCAGTTGCAAAACAAATTTTAAGCGAATTAGGCGTAAAAATTGCAGGACATGTTCTTGAAATTGGTGGAGTAAAAGCAAAACATATTTCAAACTTACCGATTGAAGAAATTCAAACGATAACTGAAAACTCACCAGTTCGATGTTTAGATAAAGAAGTAGAGCAAGAAATGATGGATGCGATTGACAACGCAAAAAGTAGCGGAGATTCAATCGGTGGTATTGTGGAAGTTATTGCAGAAGGTATGCCAATTGGCGTTGGTAGTTACGTTCATTACGATCGTAAATTAGATGCAAAACTTGCTGGTGCAATTATGAGTATAAATGCATTTAAAGGTGCTGAAATTGGCGTAGGTTTTGAAGCGGCAAGACAACCAGGAAGTAAAGTGCATGATGAAATTCTGTGGGATGAAGAAAAAGGATACACGAGAAAAACGAATAATGCCGGCGGTTTAGAAGGCGGTATGACAACAGGTATGCCAATTGTCGTAAGAGGCGTTATGAAGCCAATTCCTACATTATACAAACCGTTAGCAAGCGTTGATATTGATACGAAGGAAGCATTCCAAGCGAGTATTGAAAGATCTGATAGTTGCGCAGTACCAGCAGCGGGTGTAGTAGCTGAATCTGTTGTAGCATGGGAACTTGCAGATGCACTAGTCGAACAATTCGGAAAAGATCGTATGGAATTATTAAAACAAAACATTATGCAACACAATAACTACGCAAAAGAATTTTAATAAAAAGGTGGGTTTAACGTGCAAGTAAAAGATCAACTATCATCATTACAACCATATAAACCAGGTAAATCACCAGAACAAATGAAAGAAGTGTACGGAGATCATTCGTTTGTGAAATTAGCATCGAATGAAAATCCATTCGGTTGTTCACCGAAAGTTTTAGAAGAGTTGCAAAAATCTTGGTTGGAACATGCTTTATATCCTGACGGAGGTGCTACGACGCTCCGTCAAACAATCGCGGATAAGTTGCATGTGCAAATGGAACAAGTACTTTGTGGTAGTGGTTTAGATGAAATCATTCAAATAATAAGTCGCGCCGTATTACGAGCGGGAGATAACATTGTAACAGCAGGTGCAACATTCCCGCAATACCGTCATCATGCGATTATTGAAGGCTGTGAAGTGAAAGAAATTCCTTTAAATAATGGTGTATACGATTTAGACGAAATTTTGTCAGCGGTAAATAATAATACGAAAATCGTATGGATTTGTAATCCGAACAACCCGACGGGCACATATGTGAATGAGCAAAAATTAACTCAATTTATTGAAGGCATTAGTGAAAATACGTTAATTGTCATTGATGAAGCGTACTATGAATACGTAACAGCAAAAGATTTCCCTGAGACATTACCGCTTTTAGAAAAACATAAAAATATTCTTGTACTTAGAACGTTTTCTAAAGCATACGGATTAGCTTCTTTCCGCGTTGGATATGCGATCGGACAGGAAGAGCTAATTGAGAAATTAAATGTCGTACGTTTACCATTTAACGTATCTTCATTAGCGCAAAAAGCAGCGACGATTGCTTTTGGTGATAACGAGTTTATTGAAGAAATAGTTCACGTGAATACAGAAGGATTACAGCAATACGAGAGTTTCTGTAAGGAAAACGAAATACCATTTTATTCGTCACAAACTAATTTCATCTTCTTACCGGTAGAGAATGCTGGAGAGATTTATGAAGCTTGTGCACATGCAGGGTTTATTATTCGTCCATTCCCAAATGGTGTCCGTATTACAGTTGGAACAAGGGAGCAAAATGAAGGAGTGATTTCAGTGTTAAAACAACACTTTGAAAACAAAAAAAGTAAGTCTCGAGATGAGACAAATGCGTAAAAAGGTAGTATTAATTGGAACAGGTTTAATAGGAGGCTCTCTCGCCTTAGCAATTAAGAAAGAGCACGATGTAACGATAACAGGGTACGATATATTTCAAGAGCAAGTAGAGCGTGCAAAAGAATTACACGTAGTAGATGAAATAGCAGTTGATTTACAGCGTGCATGTGAAGAGGCACATTTAATTGTTTTTGCTTCTCCAGTTGAAGAAACGAAGAAGCTATTACACAAACTTGCGTCATTCCGTTTACGAGAAGATGTTATAGTGACTGATGTTGGTAGTACAAAAGGGTCTATTATGAACGAAGCGGAAACTTTATTTTCAAAGGAAGTTTCTTTCATTGGGGGACATCCGATGGCGGGTTCTCATAAAACGGGAGTTGAAAGCGCAAAGGCGCATTTATTTGAAAATGCATTTTACATTTTAACACCGATGAATCATATACCAAATGAACAAGTGGAAGACCTTAAAGTATGGTTAAAAGGAACAGGATCTCATTTTCTTGTTTTAAATACAGAAGAACATGATTATGTAACAGGGATTGTTAGTCATTTCCCGCATCTTATCGCAGCAGGTTTAGTAAAGCAAGTTGAGAAACATGCAGGAGATAATCCGCTCATTCATCAACTCGCTGCTGGTGGTTTCAAAGACATTACACGTATCGCATCTAGTAGTCCTAAAATGTGGAGTGATATTGTAAAGCAAAATCGAGAGCATTTAATGGTATTATTAAAAGAGTGGATCTCTGAAATGGAAGGTTTATATAAGACAGTTTCTACCGGAGATGCAGGCGAGATTCAAAACTATTTTGCAGATGCGAAAGAATACCGTGATTCTTTACCAGTAAGAAAGAGTGGTGCAATTCCTGCCTATCACGACTTATACGTTGATGTATTAGATAAGGTGGGGGCATTGGCTCATATTACGAGTATTTTAGCGCGCGAGGAAATTAGTATTACGAACTTGCAAATATTAGAAGCGCGTGAAGGACTGCTTGGGGTATTACGTATTAGTTTCCAAAGGGAAGAAGATCGTATGAAAGCAAAGCTAGCGCTTGGAGAAGAAGAATACCAAACTTATGAAACAATTTAAATGAGAAGGTGAAAAACGTGAAAGAAAGAACAATACAACCTGTTAATAACGGATTGAATGGCAATATTACAATCCCAGGTGATAAATCCATTTCACACCGTGCTGTTATGTTCGGTTCGATTGCAGAAGGGAAAACAACAATTAAAGGTTTCTTGCCCGGTGCAGACTGTTTAAGTACGATTTCATGTTTTAAAGAAATGGGAGTAGAAATTACGCAAAACGGTGATGAAGTTACTGTAGTTGGTAAAGGATTAGAAGGTTTACAGGAACCGAAAGCTGTATTAGATGTTGGTAATTCTGGTACAACAATTCGATTAATGTCAGGTATATTAGCTAACACACCATTTTTCTCTTGCGTACAAGGTGATGAGTCAATCGCAAAAAGACCGATGAAGCGTGTAACAAACCCATTAAAACAAATGGGTGCAAACATTGACGGCAGAGAAGAAGGAACATTTACACCGCTAACAATACGTGGCGGAGATTTAAAAGCAATTGAATATATTTCTCCTGTTGCAAGTGCACAAGTAAAGTCAGCTATTTTACTTGCAGGTCTTCGTGCAGAAGGTGTAACAGCTGTTACAGAACCACATATTTCACGCGACCATACGGAAAGAATGCTTGAAGCATTTGGTGTTAAAGTAACTCGCGAAGGGAAAACAGTGAAGCTGTCAGGTGGACAAAAATTAACAGCAACAGACATTCAAGTGCCAGGTGACGTATCATCAGCAGCATTTTTCTTAGTAGCAGGTGCAATCATCCCAAATAGTAAACTAGTATTACAAAATGTAGGAATGAATCCAACTCGTACAGGTATTATTGATGTTTTAGAGAAAATGGGTGCTACGTTCACTGTAGATCTAATTAACGAAGGGGCATCAGAACCAGCTGCAAATATTACAATTGAAACATCTTCATTAAAAGGAATTGAAATTGGCGGAGATATTATCCCTAGATTAATCGATGAGATTCCTGTAATCGCATTAGCGGCAACGCAAGCGGAAGGAATTACAGTAATTAAAGATGCACACGAATTAAAAGTAAAAGAAACAAATCGTATTGATACAGTCGTTGCTGAGTTAACGAAACTAGGAGCTCGCATAGAAGCAACTGATGACGGCATGATCATTTACGGAAAATCAGCTCTAAAAGGCAATACAGTAAATAGTTATGGTGATCATCGCATCGGAATGATGCTTGCGATTGCTGGCTGCCTGGCAGAAGGAAAAACAATTATTGAAGATGCAGAAGCAGTAGGTGTATCATATCCTACATTCTTTGATGAACTTCAAAAGTTAGCTAAATAATAAGGATGGAAAGCAGATACGTGATGTATCTGCTTTTTTTGTTAAAACGTCTTTCTAATTTCACTTACCGAACTACAATAGAAAGAATTGTGATACAATTCAAACAGGGAATGGAGGAGAATTATATGAATGTCATACAATTAAAAGAAGATAAGTTCAGAGAAGCATTATGTTTATCAGAATACGCTTTTCAATATAAAGTAGATGAGGAACGATTACAGCAGCAACTTACAAAGATGAAGGAAAGTCATGAAATATACGGCATTATGGAAGGGGAAGACTTAGCAGCAAAACTACATCTTATTCCGTTTCATATTTACATAGGTAAAGAAAAATTTAAAATGGGTGGCGTTGCAGGGGTAGCGACGTATCCTGAGTATAGAAGAAGTGGGTATGTAAAAGAGCTACTTCAATATTCACTTCAAACGATGAAAAAAGATGGCTATACAGTCTCTATGTTACATCCATTTGCGGTTTCATTTTACCGTAAATACGGCTGGGAACTTTGTGCGAATTTAGTCACATGTCATATGACTAAGAGCGATTTAGTGATGAAAAAACAAGTAAATGGCACTGTGAAACGTTTCAATAAAGAAAATCATCCAGAAGAAGTCGAGAAGCTCTATGAAGCATTTGCAGAACGTTTTTCAGGTATGTTAGTTCGAGAGAAGAACTGGTGGTTTCAAGCGGTTTATGATGATTTAACATTAGCGATTTACTATGATGAAAATAAAAAGGCAGCCGGTTACATGTTATACAAAATAGAAAACTATAAAATGACAGTAGAAGAATTTGTACCACTGCATAATGAAGCACGAAATGGTCTGTGGAACTTTATTTGCCAGCATGATTCTATGATTAAAGAACTTGAAATGACAGTAAGTGAAAACGAACCGTTGCTATATTCATTGCAAGAGCCACGCGTGAAGACAGAAATAAAACCATATTTTATGGGAAGAATTGTAGATGTAGAGCAGTTCTTAAAACAATATGAGTTGAGCTGGAACAATGTACAGCAAGAAGTGATTCTACACATTACAGACGCATTTGCTCCGTGGAACAACGTATCAGTGAGGCTTGCGAATCATGAAATAACAATTATGAAAGAGGAAACAATAGATAAAGGAATTAAGCTGGATATTAACGCATTATCTACAATAATGTTTGGCTACAAGCGTCCGTTAGAACTTAATGAACTAGAATTCATTAGCGGAAGCGAAGAGGAAATACAAGCATTTGAGAATATAGTTCCAGTACGTAAAGCTTTTATTTATGATTTCTTTTAAGCTTTAAATAGGAAATGGGGCTGTCCCAAACAAAATTTGGGACGGTTTTCTCTTTGGTTCTCGTTTTTGTCGGTAAGTGGATGTATTCTAAAAACCGCTGATATAAATTGATTCACAAACAAGGGATTAAAATTGCAACTATACGTAGTTACGCACTTGACTTTTAGTCCTTGTAATTTATAATTAAAAACGGAATGAATTTTCATTCCTAAAAATAGAGGTGGAAAAAATGGCTAAAAACAAACAAGAGGATATTTTTGATGCTGCGATGCAACTTTTTGCAGAGCGTGGTTACGATGGTACGACAATTCCAATGATCGCTGAAAAGGCAAAAGTCGGTGCGGGTACTATTTATCGCTATTTTGAAAATAAAGAGGCACTAGTTAACTCATTATTTTCAAAAAGTATGTTAGAGCTTTCTGAAATGATAAAAACAGATTTTCCTGTTGAAGCAAATATTCGTGAACAGTTTAGTCATACGTACAACCGTTTATTTGAATTTGCGAGAAACAATGTGGACGCTTTTTTATTTACAAATTCTCACTGTGACAGTTATTTTCTTGATGAACAAAGTAAGAAAATATTTGACGATTTTATAGGCTTCTTTATGAATATTATTGAAGATGGAATCGCAAAAGGTTTTCTTCGTCCATTGCCTCCAGTTGCTTTAATTATTATTGTATATCAGCCGCTAGAAGCATTAACGAAAGTAATTGCAACAGGGCAATTAGAATACTCGAAAGAGTTAGTAAAAGAATTGGAAGAAAGCTCTTGGAATGCTATTAGAATCATTTGATTCTATAGCTTTATAAGGACAGGAATGAACATTCATTCCGGAAAAGATTAGTTTAATAGGGTCTATAGAATAAATCAATAGAATGATAGGAATGAACGTTCATTCCTAAAAATAGTTTCGAAATAATAGGAATGAATATTCATTCCGGAACTAACATTATACTTTCAAAACGGGAGATGATTAAAATGAGTAAGCTAAAAAATTGGAGAAGTTTATCTTTTCTATTATGGATAGTTATTACTATTACAATGATCGTAACGATGCCTAATATGGATAAATTAGTGAAAGAAAAAGGGCATATTACGATTCCGAATACAGAGCAAAGTAGTATCGCTGACAAAATGATAAGAGAGATGGATAAAGACGGGACAGAAAAATATGATGTTATAGCTGTTTTTAATAGTGGAAGTAAAGCAGCTTTAACAACTGAGCAAAAAGATGAAATAATAAAAACAATCAACGCTTTACAAAATGAAAAAGAGCAATTAGGAATTAAGGAAGTTGTTTCACATTTAGATAATAAAGACTTGGAAAAACAATTGATATCTAAAGACAATACGACCATTTTAACGCAAATTTCTGTAGATAAAAAACATGGTGAAATATCAAAAATTGCAAATGGGCTTCATAATAAAATTAAACCGAAGGGAGTTAAAACGTACTTAACAGGAAGTGATTTAATAGCGGGTGATTTTCTTACATCCTCTCAAGAGGGAGTGAAAAAGACAGAAGTTATTTCTATCATTTTCATTTTAGTTGTATTAATCATTGTATTTCGTTCACCAATTGTTCCAATCGTTTCTCTGCTTACAGTGGGTGTATCATATTTAGTTTCAATGGGGATTATTGCCCATCTAGTAGATCAATTTAATTTTCCGTTTTCTAACTTTACACAAGTGTTTGTAGTTGTTGTCCTGTTTGGGGTTGGAACAGACTATAACATTTTATTATATACAAGGTTTAAGGAAGAATTAAGTAAACAAGAAAATGCATTTTTAGCTACGAAAGAAACGTTTAAATCGGCAGGGAAAACCGTTTTATATAGTGGGATAGCAGTACTAATTGGTTTTGCATCTCTTGCTTTAGCGAGTTTTAAATTATATCAATCTACTTCAGCCGTAGCAATTGGTGTCGCAGTATTATTACTCGTATTAACTACGTTAAATCCATTTTTTATGGTGCTTTTAGGAAAAGGAATGTTTTATCCAGTAAAAACATTTAAAGGTCATGAGGATAGTCGTTTATGGGGATTTCTTGCGAAAAACTCAGTAGTAAGACCATTCGCAGCTTTAATCATTGTATTTGTGATATCGATTCCTTTCCTAATGAAATATTCTAACACACTAAATTACAATGATTTATTTGAAGTAGATAATAAATATGAATCGAAAAAGGGGATTAACGTAATAGAAGAACATTTTCCACCTGGTTTTTCTTCACCAAGTACGTTAGTCATTCAATCGGATAACAAGTTAGACGAGGCGAGTTCTCTTCAAACTTTAGATGAACTAACTGATAAGATTTTGAAAGTGAAAGGTGTGTCAGAAGTATATTCACCGACGCGTCCAACTGGGGAAAGGATAAAAGAACTATATATAAATAAACAAGCTGGAGAACTAAATACGGGGTTAGGAGATGCCAATGGTGGTATAAAGGACATTAATGATGGGTTAACTGCTGCGAAAGATAAAATGGGTAGTAAAGACTCAAATAGTCTTGCAAACGTTCAAAAGTTAATTGATGGAACAAACGAAGCGAAAAACGGTGTAACGGCATTAGGAACAGCTTTACATCAACTATCAAGTGGTATAAATGACGGAGCACAAGGTGCGCAACAAATTGAGGGTGGATTAACTTCAGTAAATGAAAATATAAATGTTTTATCTAATGCAACTTCACAACTTCATGCTGGTTATGCACAGTTAGAAAAAGGTTTAAGCTCTTACGATCAATACTTTGGAAGTATTTCTCAAGCAATTGATGGTGCGAAAAAAGGTTATGAACAAATTGAAGTGTTAATGACCAATTTTATTCAAACGAAACCAGAATTAGCAAATGATCCGAACATACTACAAACGATAGGAATTGCTAAAGAGGCTCAGAAGCAATTAGGTGTGCTTTCAAATGAATTAAATCAATTAGCAACGCATCATAAAGCGGCGATGGGCTCATTTAAAGAAGCGAATCAATCGTTATTGAAAGTGGATAACGGTTTAAAAGAAATGAACAATGGAGTTACTAAATTACAAAAAGGAGCAGCTGATCTTAAAAATGGATTAGATGAAGGTGCTTCAGGTTCTAAACAAATTGCGAACAAGTCATCTGAGTTACAAACCGGATTAACAAAAATAAATGATGGGCAAGGCCAGTTATTAACCGGGCTGAAAGACTTGCAAGAACAGATGGGGCAATTACAATCAGGATTATCTAAAAGTACAGAAGGGCTCGAAAAGATAAGTAACGGACTAGGGGATGCTCAGAAATATTTAGGAGAATTGAATGAATCAAAAAGCTCTGAGAAATTTTATATTCCAAAAGAAGTTTTAGAGGGAGAAGATTTCCAAAAAGCATTGAATACGTACATGTCACATGATAGAAAGACTGCTAAAATGACAATCATTTTAGACGTAAATCCGTATTCAAAAGAAGCGATGCCAATCATTGAAGAAATTAATAAAACGATAGACGGTACATTAAATGGTACAGAATTAAAATCAACAAAAAAAGCGATTGGCGGTACAACAGCAAGAAACGTTGATTTAAAAGAAGTAACGGGCCAAGATTTCTTACGTACAGCTACAATTATGTTAATTGGAATTGCGGTTGTATTACTCGTTATTACACGGTCATTTTTAAATACAATCTTCATTATTGGATCTTTAATATTAGCTTATTTTGCATCACTTGGTATAAGTGAACAAATTAGTACACACATACTAAACGTAGAGTCATTGAGCTGGAATGTACCATTCTTTAGTTTTATAATGATAGTCGCTTTAGGTGTGGATTATAGCATTTTCGTAATGATGAGATACAATGAGCTAGAGGGGGACCCAGCAACGAAAATTGTAAATGCATCTCGTCACATAGGAGGAGTCGTATTATCAGCGGCACTTATTTTAGGTGGTACATTTGCTGCATTAATCCCTTCAGGTGTATTGACGCTTATACAAGTAGCATCTGTTGTTGGTGTTGCACTGTTATTATTAGCTATTATTGTGATGCCAATATTGATACCTGCGTTAATAGGGTTAACGAATAAAATGAAGAATTATACGAAAAAATTAAGTAAAAGAAAGTAAAGAATCCCCTTTTAAAAGGGGATTCTTCTTATTTAATAAATTTGTCCATCACATCTTTATATTTTGCGAATTTTTCATCTTTCATATCTCTGTTCATTATGAAATATGCTTCTATATAATATTATTTCGTTAAAAACGTACATTTTATTCAAGATAGAAAAGGGATGAATAGTAATCAACCGTTGCTATTCATCCAGCTTCTACTATATAATAGCTATAGTCTACAATAATTGAGTCGTAATATGCGATTTTTTAAGACAATCGGTGAGAAAACGCTGAAATAAGCGGTATTAGTAGGAGGACACAAATGATTACAGTAAGTAACGTTAGTTTGCGTTTCGCGGATCGCAAATTATTTGAAGATGTTAACATAAAATTCACGCCAGGTAACTGCTACGGTTTAATCGGAGCAAACGGTGCTGGTAAATCAACATTTCTAAAGATTTTATCTGGAGAAATTGAACCATCAACAGGTGATATACATATTACGCCAGGTGAGCGTCTAGCAGTATTAAAACAGAACCACTTCGAATATGAAGAGTTCCCAGTATTAGAAACAGTAATTATGGGTCACACGCAACTTTACAAAGTAATGCAAGAGAAAAATGCTATTTACATGAAAGAAGACTTTAGTGATGAAGATGGAATGCGTGCTGCAGAACTTGAAGGTGAGTTCGCTGAGCTTAACGGTTGGGAAGCTGAGTCAGAAGCTGCAATCCTTCTAAAAGGTCTTGGTATTGGTGAAGATCTTCATGACAAAAAATTATCAGAATTGACTGGTGCAGAGAAAGTAAAAGTATTACTTGCTCAAGCATTATTCGGTAAACCTGATATTCTATTACTAGATGAGCCTACCAACCACTTGGACTTAAAAGCGATTCAATGGTTAGAAAACTTCTTAATGAACTTTGAAAATACAGTAATCGTTGTATCCCATGACCGTCACTTCTTAAATAAAGTATGTACGCACATGGCTGATCTTGATTTCGGTAAAATTCAACTTTATGTTGGTAACTATGACTTCTGGTATGAGTCAAGCCAATTAGCTTTAAAATTAACACAAGATGCTAATAAGAAAAAAGAAGAGAAAGTAAAAGAGTTACAAAACTTCATTGCACGCTTTAGCTCAAACGCATCTAAAGCGAAACAAGCAACTTCTCGTAAAAAATTATTAGATAAAATTACATTAGATGATATTAGACCATCATCACGTCGTTACCCATTCGTTGGCTTCACACCTGAGCGTGAAATAGGAAATGACTTATTAACTGTTGAAGGCCTTTCTAAAACAATTGATGGCGAAAAAGTGTTAGATAATGTGTACTTCACTTTAAATAAAGGTGATAAAGTTGCATTTATCGGTCGTAACGATATCGCGATGACAACATTATTTAAAATCCTTATGGGTGAAATGGAGCCAGATAGCGGTTCATTCAAATGGGGTGTTACAACATCTCAATCTTACTTCCCAAGAGATAACTCTAAATACTTTGAGAACAGTGACTATAACTTAGTTGATTGGTTACGCCAATTCTCTCCACAAGATGAGTCAGAAAGCTTCTTACGTGGTTTCTTAGGCCGTATGTTATTCTCAGGTGAAGAAGTTAAGAAGAACGTTTCTGTATTATCTGGAGGCGAAAAAGTTCGTTGTATGTTATCTAAAATGATGTTAAGTGGTGCGAACGTAATCACACTTGACGATCCAACGAACCACTTAGACCTTGAGTCTATCACTGCATTAAACAACGGTTTAATTGCTTTCAAAGGTACAATGTTATTCACATCTCATGACCATCAGTTCGTACAAACAATTGCAAACCGCATTATCGAAGTAACACCAAACGGTGTAATCGATAAAGAGGCAACTTACGATGAGTACTTAGAAAATGAAGAACTTCAAAAACAAGTAGATGCAATGTACAAAGGTCAATAATATATCATGAAAAAACTCGCTCTTTTTAGAGCGAGTTTTTTTGTCGAGAAAACATAACACCACTGGTGGGGCAAATGAATAATTATTCAAATATAATATTAGTGAACATGAGGATTTTTCATGTACGGAAGAGATGTAATGACTTTAAGATTTAGTTGAAGCAGGGGAATGTAAGGTGAGCAATATAATTAAATAACATTATTTTGTCATGTGAAATATGTACCAAAATTGGAGATAGAATAGTTTGCGAATGAGTTTATAAAGGTATATAGTATGGGATGTCATAATTAGTGGATTAATCTTGGGAGAAAACAGGAAATGTTACAAATTTATTTTGTTAAATAGAAACCAAGGTCAAAATGTTTAAAAAGAAATAGTTGAATAAATACTAGCTTCAAATTATAATTACTAATATTCTTCATATAGTTAAATAAAGATAATCTATTTGAAGAAGAAAATTTGAATAGAGAGACAGACTTATAAAAAATAAGCCTTGGATGATTAAAAGAGGTGGAGAAATGAAACAGTTCTTATTAAAGAGCAAAAGTGTGTTAAGCAATCATTTTGGATTCTTTCTGTTTGCCGTTATTTTATTTTGGCTCAAAACATATGCCGCGTATGTAACGGAATTTAATTTAGGAATTTCAAACACAATCCAAAAATTCTTGCTGTTTTTCAACCCGCTTAGTTCAGCAGTTCTATTTTTAGGACTTGCATTATTTGCAAAAGGGAAACGATCTTATATTTGGTTAATCGTTATCAACTTGTTATTGTCGATTCTTTTATACGCAAACGTAGTATACTATCGCTTTTTCAGTGACTTTATTACGTTCCCGACATTAACACAAACGAATAACTTTGGAGATTTAGGTGGTAGTATTCTTGCGTTGCTACATCTTTATGATCCACTATACTTTTTAGACACGATTATATTAATTGTGTTAGTCGCAACAAAATTTGCAAATCCAAAACCAATTCGTGTTGCGAAGCATAAATTATCTCTAGTATTTGTAGCAGGTATTTTATTATTCAGTGTTAACTTAGGTCTTGCAGAGTCTGACCGTCCTGAATTATTAACAAGAACGTTTGACCGTAATTATATTGTGAAATATTTAGGGGCATACAACTACACAATTTATGATGGAATTCAAAGTGCGAAAGCAACGACAGAACGAGCATTAGCTGATGGCGATAATATGACAGAAGTACGAAATTATTTAACATCAACTTATGCAAGTCCAAATCCTGAGTATTTCGGTAAAGGAAAGGGAATGAACGTAATTTATATTCATTTAGAGTCATTCCAAAACTTCTTAATTGATTACAAATTAAATGGTCAAGAAGTTACACCGTTCTTAAACTCATTTACAAAAGATGCGAATACACTATACTTTGATAACTTCTTCCATCAAACAGGACAAGGGAAAACATCTGATGCGGAGTTTATGTTAGAGAATTCAATGTTTGGTTTACCGCAAGGTTCTGTCTTTACAACGAAATCTCATAATACGTATCAATCAGCACCAGCTATTTTAGGACAACAAGGATACACATCAGCAGTATTCCACGGTAACTACAAAACATTCTGGAACCGTGACGATATTTATAAATCATTTGGTTTTAATAAATTCTTTGATGCGTCATACTACGATATGAATGAAAAAGATGTAGTAAACTACGGATTAAAAGATAAACCGTTCTTTAATGAATCTATTCCGTTATTACAAACGTTGAAACAGCCTTTCTATACGAAGTTTATTACGTTATCGAACCATTTCCCTTATCCAATCGATAAGGCAGAAGCAACGATTGAACCAGCAACAACAGGTGATTCATCAGTAGATACGTACTTCCAAACAGCACGCTATTTAGATGAATCTGTAAAAGGCTTCATCAATTACTTGAAACAATCTGGTTTATATGATAACTCAATTATCGTTATGTACGGAGACCATTACGGTATTTCAGATAATCATAATGCAGCAATGTCAAAAGTAATGGGTAAAGAAATGAACTCATTTGAAAATGCACAGTTACAACGTGTGCCTTTAATCGTTCGTGTACCAGGGGTGAAAGGTGGCGTACAACATCAATATGGCGGTGAAATTGACGTTCTTCCTACGTTATTACACTTACTAGGTACAGATACGAAAAACTATGTTCAATTCGGTTCAGATTTATTATCACCAGAGCATAAACAAGTCGTTGCGTTCCGTAACGGTAACTACGTAAGCCCAACTGTTACTGCACTAAACGGCAAATACTATGATACAACAACTGGAAAACCTGTAGAATTTACAGATGAAATAAAGAAAAATGAACAAATGGTTCAAAACTCACTAAAATACTCTGACCAAGTCGTAAATGGTGACTTATTACGATTCTACACACCGGAAGGATTCACTCCAGTAGATCGTTCGAAGTATAACTATAACAATCGTGATAAAAACAAAACGAAGGTAAAAACGACTCCGGAAGGGGAAGCTAAATAATAAAAGGCGCTATTCATATGAATAGCGCTTTTTATTTGTAAATATACCATCATTATTAGACAGAACTAGCTGTTGCTTTTTGTTTTGCTTTTCCGAAGAAAACTACACCGACGATGATAATAATGATAAATGCCCATTTAATGAAAGGGTTACTTTCGAAAAATCCAGCAAACCATTTCTCATCTACAATCATTTTTGCAGCAGTATAAGCTAAAACGGCTGCTCCAATCGTAATGATGACAGGAAAACGATCCACCCATTTTAAAATCAATGTGCTGCCCCATACGACTACAGGAATAGACACTAATAATCCAATGATTACTAAAGAAAAGTTACCATGGGCAGCTCCTGCAACAGCGAGTACATTATCAATGCCCATTAACGCATCAGCGATAATAATGGTTTTAATAGCAGACCAAAATCCTTCTTCGGCTTTAATATCATGATTTTTACCCTCAGCAATCAACTTGTAAGCGATCCATATAAGAAGTATACCGCCAATTAGGAGTAAACCAGGTATTTTTAATAACCAAACGACAACTAAGGTAGCGAGGGCTCTAATAGCGATCGCCCCGACAGTACCCCATATGATAACTTTTTTTTGTTGGTCTTTCGGTAATCTTCTTGCTGCTAATCCAATTACGATGGCATTATCTCCGGCTAACACTAAATCGATTACAATGATGGCAAGCAAGGCAGACAAATATTCAGATGAGAGAAACTCCATATACATATCACTCCTTATGGTTAATATGTGCTAAAGTGTTGATAATATAAAAAGGGTTGAAATTTTATATTCAATCCATAATTTCTTAATATATTTTGATAAATCTGTTTTAATTTCGTATAAGTCGCTTTTGCAATCTTTTTTGTTTTTCGATTCTTTTTCTTAATTTTCGATTCATCTTTTTAATACGGTTTTCTTTTCTACTATCCCAGTTATCACTTCTGATTTCATTAATAGATGTATCTTCCTTAGCGCGAAAACGCCTTACTTTTTTTACGAAGGAAAGGGGGATGTTGCCGATAACACCTTGTTTTTCTAACGAATCCTCTTTACCTAGACACCAATCAGGATGAGATAATAAATAATCGAAATCAAATATTATCTCGTATTTTTTATCCATATATGTATACCATTCATCTAAAGTACACTTATTTTTTGTATGTAAATATATTGATCCATCAGTCATAGCGCAGCACCAATAGTCAAAATAGCTCCATAGTACCCATTCTTTCGGTACATCTAGTGTTAAAATTACCATTTTTGAATTTGTTCTACCCCAAGCTTTATGATTTCGATTTGGGTGATTATTTGCTTCCCAGACCCAAATAGGATAGTTACCTTCGTAATGAGGCAATCTTGTTTTAGCAACGCGCACCATCCAGTCATATGAATATAAATCGTCTGGATCGATGAATTCTTTATTACCTTCTAAATAATCAAGTTTCTTAAATTGTTTCCAAGCTTCTTCAGTTTGTACTGTATATACGATCATATGGCACCTACTTATTTAAACTAAATTTTAGTATAACATGTGATTTTGAATTTTTATTGATATTAGAGAAGGGGGAATTTGAGTCGAATATACGAAGAGAAATTCCCAAAACGACAAAAAGGCTTGATTCCCAGCTAAAGGGAATCAAGTCTTTTCATTACATACGATTATCATGCCAGAAGTTTAATGGGAAATGTTCGTTCTCATTATATGCTTCTAATTCATATCCTTTTTCTTTCAGTCCTTTAATAATTCCAGGTACTGCTTTTACTGATTGTGGATGAATATCATGCATAAGGATAACTTCTGTTGGATTTGTAGCACCATGTAACACGTTCTCTACAATTTTAGCAGATGCAGCATCAACTTGCATTTTGTTGTATTTCCAGTCTAAAGAATCAATTGTCCAATCCCAAACTTTTAAGCCATTTTCTACAACTTTGTTGCGAAGAGCTTCGTTTAATCCTGGCATAGAGCCGTAAGATGGACGAGTTAATACTGGTGATTTACCTAAAACACCAGCGATTAAGCCTTGGTCTTCCTTCATTTCATCTACGTAATGACCTTCTGTGTAAAGTTTCTTGTAGTTATGAGTCATACTGTGCATCCCAACGTAGTGGCCTTCAGCATCTTCGCGTTTTACAAGATCAGGGAAAGCTTTTACGTTTGAACCAATTAGGAAGAATGTTGCTTTTGCATTTTCTTTCTTTAACATATCTAAAAGCTCAGCTGTGTATTTTCCAGGACCATCATCAAATGTTAAATAAGCGACTTTTCTAACTTGCCCGTTATAATGTTTAGGAGCTTCTTTCGGAGCAAGAGATGTTTGAATCTCACTTACAAGTTGAACAGATTTTGCTTCATCCTCTGTACTAGCTAGAGCAGTATGTACTGATCCCAAAGCCGCTTCGTATGTGAATAATACCCCCGCACAAACTAACATAGCCCTTTTTACTAAAGTTGTCATTCGAATTCCATTGTGCATAATTTTCCTTCTCTCTATAAAAGTTCTACTCTACTATATTAGCAATTATAGGTAGGGAAATGCAAAAAAACTTTTTTACAAGTGTAAAAAAGTTTACTCAAAAGTATGCAAGATTGTATATCAATTGCAGTTTTGAAAAATAGGATGAATTTAAACTTTATTATTTAAACTTTCAATCATCAAATTTAAATCTTCTAATAAGGATGCATGCGCTTTTTTAGGAGAACCTGTATCAAAGGGAGGCTGAGGGTCGTATTCTAACATGAGTTGAACTGCTTTGCTTTTTTCATCTCCAAATTCCCAAGCTATTAACTGAAGGGCCATATCAATACCTGCAGATACACCAGCAGCTGTTATAATTTTTTCATGGCGCACGAATCTCTCTTCAGTTGGAACAGCTCCGAGAGAACGAAGTAAGTTAAAACAGCTCCAATGACTAGTAGCATTAACACCATTTAGTAGACCAGTAGCACCTAAGATTAAGGAGCCCGTACATACAGTTGTAGTCCACTTTGTCGTTTTATGTATTTGGAGAATCCAATTAAGAGTTTCTTCATCCTTCATAAGTTGTGTAAAGTTTGGTGGACGACATCCGGGAATAATAAGAATATCTGCTGAAGTAATTTCATTAAAATTGTAATCAGCATGTAAATAGCCCATTTTCGAATCTAATTTTATTAATCCCTTCGTTTTAGCAACAAATTTTATGTTGTTGTTGCTTTCTGCAGCAAATACTTCGTATGGACCAATAGCATCTAATGCAGTAATTCCATCATAGAGCATAATAACGATTTCCATTAAAACCTCTCCTTTATTTGTTACGAATTGAATCTAGTAACGATAAGGAAGATAAAATTATTGAATATTCTTTTATCGTTACTTTAAATATACTATACCCCTAATGTGTATCGCTTAGTGCAACTGTGTCAAAGGTGTGACGAAATCTATGAATAGGTTCATTTATTTTGAAAAGATGTATTCACTTATTTAATGGGTAAAAGTTTAATTTACTTGGAATTTCTATTAAAAACGATATGCAACTTTCACAGAAAGAAGAAATGAAAAATATAGTACTTAGGCTAAAGTCTTAAAACGAAAGGAGACTAATCATACTTTCGTATCATTTCATTTTCGTTCCAATTATTGATTCGAATATTTTTGTTTTTTATTAAAATATTGGTAAAGAAACAATTACATGAAAAAAGGAGTGGGAATATGGATAATTATATTTGCACTACATGTGGAGTACAGTATCCCGAAAATGAAGAAGCACCTTCTCGCTGTAAAATTTGTAATGAGGAAAGACAATATGTTAATCCAATTGGGCAGTCATGGACAACATTAGAAACGATGCAAAATAGCAATTTATACAAAAACGAAATAATAAAAGAAGAAAGCGGTTTGTATAGCATTACTACTAAACCTAAATTTGCGATTGGACAAACAGCATTTTTAATACAAAGTAAAACTCTAAATATTATGTGGGATTGCATTAGTTATTTAGATGATAAAACGATACAACGTATATATGATTTAGGTGGTATTCAAGCAATAGCACTTTCTCATCCACATTATTACTCTACACAAGTTAAATGGGCGGAAACATTCAATGTACCTATTTATATTCATGAAGATGATAAAGAGTGGGTGGTTCGTCCGAGTAAGCAAATTAAATTTTGGTCTGGGGAGCATCTGATATTATCGGAAGAACTTACATTGCATCGCTTAGGAGGCCATTTTAAGGGGGGAACTGTTATACATTGGAAAGACGGTAATGAAGGGAAAGGCATTTTGTTATCAGGTGATATTATACAAGTAGTTTCGGATCGAAAATGGGTAAGTTTTATGTATAGTTATCCCAATCTCATTCCATTACCAGCGAATAAAGTTAGAGATATGGCAGAGAAAGTAAAAGATATCCAATTTAGTCGACTATATAATGCATTTCATGGTGTGGTGGAAGATGCGAATAAAGCTGTACAAAGATCTGCTGATCGGTATATAAAGGCCCTGCAAGGAGAACTATTTCATACGTAATAGCTTGTAATTCATCTCTACATTTATATAACTAACTTTATATGAATTTTATACTAAAGTCCTATTGTTTATTAACTAATAGGTCTTTCAACTTAGGAAGTTCACACTAATGAGGGATGTTAAAGGGAATATATGTAACCTATACTAATTACTATAAAGCTTTGGAAAATGAAAAGGAGGAGATTTGCATGAAGAATTGGGTTCAATTTAGAATTGCAAGACCAACAGATAAATTTGAAGAAGTGATAAATTTTTATGAAACAGGATTAGGTTTAAAACGTATAGGGGAATTTCACAATCATGAAGGATATGATGGGGTTATGTTTGGCTTACCAGATGAAGAGTATCATTTGGAGTTTACTACACATGTTAATGGAAGTCCATGTCCGGCACCGACAAAAGATAATTTACTAGTTTTTTATATGCCTAATAAAGATGAAATTGAAAAGATAGTGAATCGATTAAGTAATATGGGCTATCATGAGGTGGAACCAGAAAACCCGTATTGGATAGAGAAAGGAACCACAATAGAGGATCCAGATGGTTGGAGAATTGTGCTTATGAATGCATCTGAATAAAGAAACTATTTTCATATGAAATAGAGTGTAACAAAATGATTTAGACATAAATCCCTACAGTGTTTGTAGGGATTTTTATATAAGAAGATCTTATTGAGAGAGTTATTAAAATGTAGAAAGTATTTTGGCTAAGAACAAATGTAATAAACATAATTTATGAAGGAGGTATAAAAGTATGATAGTAAACCATTTTGAAGAGTTTTCTAAACATGTTGGAAATACACCTCTCATGAAATTAAAATGCGAAGAAACGAAGGATCTTTCTATTTATGCTAAATGTGAATGGCATAACCCTACAGGGTCAATTAAGGATAGGGCAGCACTTGGAATGATTAATAAATATTTACAAGAAGCGGACAAAAAACAAAATATTTTAGAGTATAGTGGTGGAAGCTTAGCGAGGTCAATTGGGTGTATTTGTAATTATTTAGGGATTCAATGCACGTTAGTTTTAAGTTCTGGAACCGGTAAATCTCTATTAAATGAACTTGATCGTTATGGTGCTAACGTAATCTTAGTTGATAAATGTAAAGGGTTCTACGCAGTAATTGAGAAAACAATAGAGATTAGCAAACAAAAGCCAGAATTATACTTTTTATTCCAACATTATAATAATGCAAATCTAGTAAGTCATATAGAAGGTACAGGGCGAGAAATTATTGCACAAATGAATGGAAAACCAATACATGCATGGGTAGCATCTGCTGGTACTGGTGGGACTCTAATGGGAGTCTATACAGCAATAAAGAATTATACAAAAAATGTTGAACTACATTTAGTAATGCCTGCTGAATTGCCTTATGGTTCGGAACAACCACCAAATGATTTAAAGAAATATGCTGGATCAGGTGGGTTCGGCTTAGGAAGGAAACAACATTTCATAGAACAGGAAGAAAATTTGATAGAAAAACAATGGACTTATTCATATGAAGATACCCTGTATGAAATGGCACGTTTTTACAAAGATACTGGTATAAAAATAGGAACTTCTGCGGCAGCGAATTTATTAGCAGCTAAACAAATTGGGAAAGAAAAAGGTGCGAATTTTAATGTAGTTACAGTTTTTCCGGACGCAGGGTCAATAGAAGAGTGGTCAGATGTAAAAAATTTAGTTGAAAAAATAGGTGATTGAGAGGACCATTAAAAGTTCTTTCGTAGTTTATATCTTATTCTACGCAAAATTGATACCATCAAAAAACTGTATGTTTAACATGTACAGTTTTTTAATGGTATAGCTGTGCAATGTTTAGAAATTTCACATACCGTATTTTAAAAATAAATATAGGAAAAACAAAAAGTAATGTAGAATATATCGTACATACATATATACAGTCAACATAAAAGATAAAGAGGTGGGTATATGTTACTTGAGGAAGTAATGCAGCAACTAGAGGAATATGGAACAGAACAAAATCGAAAAACGTATAAAAACCACGGAGCGAAAGAGCCATTATTCGGAGTTAGTTTTGCGAATCTAAAATTGTTAAAAAAGAAAATAAAAAAAGATCACGATTTAGCAGTTGAATTGTGGGAAACAAAAAATATGGACGCGATGACATTAGCAACTTATATTTTAGACCCGAAGAATATAACAGCAGAACAGCTTAATAGTTGGGTTCAGGATGTTGATTATTACTGTTTAATGGATGTTTTTATGACATCTATATGTACTTCGCCAATTGCAATAGAAAGAATGGAAGAGTGGACAAAGTCTAATGATGAATGGATTGGAAGAGCTGGCTGGTCTTTATTAGCAAATATATCGATTAAAAATAAAGCGTTACATGATGATTTCTTCTCTCCATACTTAGAAGAGATTAAAGAAAATATACATAATGAAAAAAATAGAAAAAAAGAAGCGATGAATAGTGCTTTAATCGCAATAGGAATTCGTAATGAAGACTTAGAGCGACAAGCGATTGAAATCGCACGTGAAATTGGAAAAGTAGAGGTTGATCACGGTACAACATCATGTAAAACACCAGATGCAGAAAGCTATATAAAAAAAGCGAGAGAAAGAGCTGAAAAAAGAAAATGAAATAAGAAAAGAGGAACGGTTATGAAACCCATTGAAGCAGCACAAGGCATAATTACATCACAATTTCCGAATTGTGATGTAGCTTTACTCGGCGGAAGCGTTGCACGAGGAGAAGCGACGAAAACATCTGACCTTGATATTGTAATAGTTGACCAAAGTTTAACTTCTTGTTATAGAGAATCTTTCTATAGTAATGGATGGCCTGTTGAAGTGTTTGTTCATAATTTTACAACATATAAAACCTTTTTCAAAATGGATTGTGATCGAGGGAGACCGTCGTTACCACAATTAGTTTCAGAAGGGGTTGTATTAAAAGGGGAAAAGGAAATTGTTGAGAAATTAAAAAAAGAAGCGAATGATTTACTACATAAAGGACCAGCTAAATGGACCGAAGAAACGATTAAGCAGAAGCGATATTTTATTACGGATACTTTAGATGACTTTATTGGTGCAACAAAAAGAGAAGAAGAATTGTTTATCGCTAATTTATTAGCGGATTTAGTACATGAATATGTATTAAGAGTAAATGGTAGGTGGCTTGGGAGTTCAAAATGGTTTATTAGAGTGCTAAGAAGATATGATGAGCAATATGCAAACAAATTTGTAGCGGCTTTTGATCATTTTTATAAAACGGGAGAGAAAAATGAATTAATTCATTTTATAGAAATGACGTTAGAACAGTATGGTGGAAGAGTGTTCGAAGGATTTTCTATTGGTAAATAAAAAGGGGAGAGAAAAATGAATGTACCATATGTTCAATTAAGAGAATTGACACTAGATGATGTAGAAGATCGCTATCAATGGTCGTTAGATAGCGATGTAACAAAGCATTTAGTCGTACCAGACCAATATCCTCCGTTCACTCGTGGAGATACGAGAATCTGGATTGAAGCTTGTATAAGCCGAAAAAATGGTTATGAACAAAGGGCGATCGTTACTGAGAAAGGTATACATATTGGATGGGTAGACCTTAAAAATTTTGATAAAACAAATAAAAATGCAGAACTAGGAATTGCGATTGGAAATAAAGACTATTGGGGTAAAGGATTTGGAATGGCAGCTCTAAACAGCATGTTACAAATAGGTTTTTCCCAGTTTGAATTGGAGAAAATTTGGTTACGTGTAGATGAAGATAATACACAAGCTAAAAAGAGTTATGAAAATGCCGGATTTGTATGCGAAGGGTTAATGAGAAATGATCGATTGAGACAGGGAAAGTTCATTCATCGCTATCGTTACAGTATATTAAAAGAAGAGTATGAATTAAAAAATAATAACCTATAAAAATATTATGTCAATTAAAAAGGGGAAGATAAAATGATTCGATTACTTACAAAAGCGGATGCAAAACAATATTGGGAGTTACGTTTACAAGCACTACAAGTAAATCCAGAAGCATTTGTAACGACTTATGAAGAAGCAGTACGTCAAGAAAACCCTCTTGAACGCGTTGCTAGTAATCTTTCATCCAACAGTAGTTTTACATTTGGTGCTTTTAATAATGAAAATCGTTTAGTTGGGGTTGTTACTTTATTAACAGAAGAAAAGGACGCATATAAGCATAAAGGGCATATCGTTGCAATGTATGTAGATACTGAAAATCGAAGAAGTGGTCTTGCACGTGATTTAATACGTAAAGCAATTGAAAGGGCAAAAGAGATGAAGCTAGAGCAATTGAATTTAGGGGTTGTGTCAACGAACGAACCAGCCAAACGATTATATGAATCAATGGGATTTAAAACGTACGGAATTGAAAAAAGGGCTATAAAAATGAATGGTGTGTATAGTGATGATGAACATATGGTGTTGTTCTTTTAAGAGAGGAAGTTTTGTATGAAAGATCTCCATTTAGAAAGAAATCTGGACCCTCAAGTAGCGATTTTGTATGCGACGGTTGCTGATACGTTTAATAGATTGCAAAGGTTAGTAGAAGGTACTGAAGAGAACGAACTATCCTATAAAGGGTCTGAAAATAATGAAAATAGTATTGGGCAGTTACTTCAGCATTTAGCAGTTGTCGATTTACATTGGGTGTATCGTTTCAAGGGAGAAGATGTTCCAACAGCATTTGAAAATAAATATGGTCCTATGTTGAATGAAGTAGGAGAAATACCGAGTTTAAGAAAATACACGTTGCAAGAGTTAATGCAAGATTATGAAGCAGTGCAAAAATTGTTTTATGAAGAATGTATGAAACTAACAGAAACTGATTTAACGCGGGAAGTTTTGTATGAAAAAGGGGAAAATGCGACTATAAGATGGGGAATTTGGCATATAGCAGATCATAATCGGTATCATCAAGCACATATAAGTCGATTGAGGAAATTATATAGAGAATATAAACTACATATTCTTTAATTTTTGAATGAACAAACGCCCCTAAATAATAATTAAAGGAGGCGTTTATTTTTATTTGTTTGCTTTTCTTCCCAAGCTATCATTAAATTTTTATGATAATCTTTTGGTTTTTCAATAGAAAACCAGTAAATTGAATGTGCAATAGTTGGTAGTCATCTTTTATGGCGGATTCGTATATTTTCATGGTGAGTATAGTGGGTCGAGATTAAGGTAGATTTTGACCCTTGAAAATTTTGGTATGTAATATCCTTGATTTCATACCAATACACTTTATTCCCATGCAAATCTACTACAATTCTTTCATCATCCCAATAGGAACCTATATCGTTTGCACGTGTTTTCCATAAGGTTAGGGCATACTTTAGTAGCCATAAGGAGAAAAATATTGAAATAATTCCTAGTAAATCAAATTCTTCCATTAAAGATAAAACACTTATTAGAAGGAAAAAAACTCCGAAAGAAAGAACAAATAAAATAGATTGTATAGAGGCTCTGTATATTTTCAGTGTTATCACATCCATAGAAGTAACTTATTTTTAAAATTATTTCTGTTTAATGTTTTTATATTAAGTATAATAAATGAATGTATTATTATCTTTTTCATTGCAAGTGAATGGAAAGTGAAATGTAAGTTTGTATGTAGATTTTTCATCGCGTATACTAAAATATATGTTATAGAGATTAAAAATTAAATACAAGGGGTTTTACAATGAAAGCAATTGTTATAGGGATACTGGCATCATTTTTCTTTGCCTTTACCTTTGTTTTAAACCGGGCAATGGACTTAGAAGGTGGAAGCTGGATTTGGAGTGCATCATTACGGTATTATTTTATGGTTCCAATGCTATTACTTATTGTTATGTATAGAGGGAACTTAAAGCAACTCTTTCAATATATGAAAAACAATCCGAAAGAATGGTTAGTATGGAGTATCGTTGGATTTGGTCTCTTTTATGCACCGCTTAGTTTTGCTGGAGCGTTCGGACCAGGTTGGCTCGTTGCATCAACATGGCAAATTACAATCGTTGCAGGGATTTTGTTAACACCATTTTTTGCGGTGGATCCACTACATAAAAAACTTCCGATGAAGGAATTAGTTATGTCGGGCATTATTTTATTCGGTGTTGTTCTCATGCAAGTAGAACATGCTTCTTCATTAGGTATTCGTGAAACCGTTTTATGTGTAGTTCCTGTACTTATTGCAGCATTTGCGTATCCTCTTGGAAATCGAAAAATGATGCAAGTTTGTAAAGGGGAATTAGATGTATTTCAGCGAGTACTCGGTATGACATTAGCAAGTTTACCATTTTGGTTTTTATTATCTGGTTACGAAGTATTAACTGGCGGATTACCGTCAAGTAACCAAGTTTTTCAATGTTTTATTGTAGCAGTTAGTTCTGGGTTAATCGCGACAATATTATTTTTCTTTGCAACAGATCTTGTAAAAGATAATCCACAAAAACTAGCAACAGTGGAAGCGACGCAGTCTGGTGAAGTTTTATTTGCGCTAGTAGGAGAGCTGATATGGTTATCTGCACCAATTCCGTCATCTTTATCTTGGGTTGGTATGAGTCTCGTTATTATTGGAATGATACTTCATAGTTATGTGGCTGTCGTTGTAAAAAAAGAAGAAAAAATAACGGCGTAATGAGATTAGCTCTTTTTATTAAGAGTTAGTCTTTTTTCATAGAAAGGGATGAAAATATGAATTTACAGCGTGTTGAACAAATTGAAAAAGATTCAATATTAAATGTGCTACAATATGCGGTCGGTCCAAATGAAATAAGCTTAAAGAAGGCAGTAATATTTTATCAAAGTAATAAAGGGACTTTGTACAAATATGAAGAAAAAGCTTGTATAGGTATTGAAGTAATCGGAGCAACTAAAGCACGAGTATGTCATATAGCAGTGGCTTCAGATTATCGTCAAAAAGGAATTGCACTGCAAATGATTAAAGAAGTGGTAAGGATATATCAATTGACTTATATAGAAGCAGAGACAGACGATGGGGCGGTAGAATTTTATAAAAGAATTGGTTTTCAAGTTAAAAGTTTAGGAGAAAAATATATGGGAATCGAAAGATTTCATTGTTATTTGGAAAAATAGTATAAAAATATGCATATGGAGTATAGCTTGAAAAAATAAGATTTACATTTTTCTTCATTTAATAAAACTCTCGCTTATCATTCTCTACGATTTTAATAGAGTTTTGAGGCTTCAGTACACCCATATACATATTTTTGTAGTAATGAATATGATTAAGTTAAAAATTAAGAAAAATATGATAATATATTTATATAAAAGTTTAAATTTACGTGGCTAGTGAGGGAACCAATATGAAAATGAATGAAATAGTAGCAAGCACACAATTTCCAAATACAATCGAAACAATAACAAAAGATTTAAAAGCATTAGGAATCGAAAAAGGAATGACAATTATCGTTCATTCATCACTAAGTTCTATCGGATGGATATCTGGTGGTGCGGTTGCCGTAGTAGAAGCATTAATGAAAGTTGTTACGGAAGAAGGAACGATAATAATGCCAACGCAATCTTCGGATTTGTCCGATCCGAAACATTGGTCAAGACCACCTGTACCGGAAGACTGGTGGCAAATTATCCGAGATAACGTCCCTGCATTTGATTCACGTATAACCCCAACAAGGGGAATGGGTGAAATAGTTGAATGTTTTCGTACATATCCGAATGTAGTACGTAGTAATCATCCGTTAGGAAGTTTTGCTGCATGGGGAAAACATGCAGTAGAGATAACAATGAACCATTCATTATCAATGAGCTTTGGAGAAGAATCTCCATTAAGAAAAATATACGATTTAGACGGGTACGTATTATTAATTGGTGTTGGATATGATTCAAATACGTCTGTTCATTTATCCGAGGTGCGTACTGGTGCATGTGAGTTAATACAAGTAGGAGCACCTATTATAGAAAACGGTGAAAGAGTGTGGAAAGAGTTTGTTGAAATGGATTACGAATCTGAGAAGTTTGTAGAAATTGGTGTGGAGTTTGAGCGAAAAGGAACTGTAAAAAACGGGAAGATAGGTAATGCAACGTGTCGTCTAATGAAACAGCGTGATATAGTTGACTTTGGAACAGAATGGTTTCGTAAGAAAAATTAGTAAGGGATGGTTACAATGAAGGGGAAAAAGGTATTAATTACGAGCGGTGGTTGTCTAGAAAAATGGGATCAAGTACGCGGGCATACGAATATGGCTAAAGGTACAATCGGAAGGATAATCGCAGAAGAACTTCTAGCTAAAGGGGCACATGTTATATATTTACACGGTTATTTTGCGGAGAAACCGAGCGATGTACATAGAGGGTTAGAATTACATCCATTTGAAGGGATTGTTGATTTACAAGATAAAATGAAAAGTATCATCACACATGAAAAGGTTGATGCGGTTATTATGGCAGCGGCTGGATCAGATTGGATTGTGGAGAAGATCTGTGATCAAGATGGTAATGTTCTTAATATGAACGGAAAAATTTCAAGTGATATAGCACCGATTATTCACTTTCAAAAGGCTCCAAAAGTATTAAAACAAATAAAAGAATGGGACCCAGAAACAGTACTTATTGGTTTTAAACTTGAAAGTGATTTAAATGAAGAAGAACTGTTTGAAAGAGCGAAAAATAGAATGAAAGAAGCAAGGGCGAATGTAATGATTGCGAATTCACCACATTCTTTATATTCGCGCGGAGCTGTGCATTATGTAATTGGACAAGATGGTAAAGGGAAGTTGTGTAATGGGAAAGATGAAACAGCGAAAGAAATTGTCAAAAGCTTAGAGGTATTATGTAATCGTGTCACTGCTTTTTAAAATTAAGTTTTTAGATAAGAATGAATCCGCATAGTAATAAGTAAGCGAAACTTTAATTGGTGGGAATTTTACTTTTACACGAATGTGAAGCGTATATCAATCAAGAGCTATACACAGAATAATTGGTGAGGAGTGGATTCTATGGAACATTTATTAAAGCAAGCTATTAAACTTAGAAACGAAAAGAAATATGCGCAGTCTAAAGAGATGCTTATAGGATTAACAAACTTTACAAAGGATGCAGAAGTACTGTATCAGTGTGCGTGGATACATGATGTAATGGGGCTAGAAACAGAAGCAGTTCCGTATTATGAGCAGGCAATCGCAAATGGACTTGATGGCGAATCCCTTTGCGGTGCTTATATTGGTCTAGGAAGTACATATCGTTGTATAGGGGAATATGAAAAGGCAATTACAGTATTAGAAGCTGGGGTGAAAAAATTCCCAGAGAACGATCCGATGAAAGTATTTTTATCATTAGCAAAATATAACGTAAACGATCACGAGTCAGCGATGAAATTATTACTTGAAACTGTCGTGAAAGTAGAGGAAGTAAAAGAATTTGAACGTGCCATTTCATTTTATAAAGACCACTTAAATGAGGTTTTTAAATAAAGGAGTGAACGTATGAATGTTACACTATCGCGAAGGCGAAAAGGTATTTGGATTGGACTCGTCTCTTTAATTATGCTATCAAACTATTTATTGTATGCTCTTCCAATAGTACCAGCTGCGCCGAAAGAAGTTGTACTTGGGTCATTATTAGATTGCATGTTTGTCATTCCAATCATCACGTATTTCTTCATTATTCGAAAAAGGTACTCGTTAACGTATATAGTTCCTGTTGTAATAGCTGGTTATATTTTTGCAAGATTTATTATTCCAAGTGACTATTTACAAGATTTTTCATACGTTTCTTATATTATAGTTGCAGGAGAAATTGCTTTTGTATGTTTAGAGTTATTCCTTCTATATAAAATTGTTAGAAAGCTTCCTACCATAATAAAAAAATATAAAGAATATAAAAGTGAGTACTCTTCATTTTCTTATGCAATTGATGCTGCGTTTGACGCTACTATGAAAAGAAATAAATTAATAGATATCATTGTAACGGAGTGTAAGTTAATCTATTATGCATTTTTATCGTGGCGTGAAAAAGTACCAGAAGGTGAATACGTATACTCATATCACAAAAAGACTGGTGCAATAGGTGTATATATCATGATCATCCATGCGACCTTAATAGAAAGTATTGGTTTTCATTATTTGCTACACCAGTGGAATCCAGTAATAGCATGGATTTTACTTATTTTAAATGTATACGCGATGATTTATTTTATAGCTGAAATACAAGCGATGCGTAAAAATCCACTTATCGTAACAGAAGAACAAGTAATCATTCAAATTGGATTAGGAAAGAAAATTGTTATACCATTTACACAAATTGATAATATTGCGTTTTACAAGGATGAATTGCTAACGGCAAAAGAAGGGAAACAGGTATTGGATGCAACTGTTATGGAGTTCATAAAAGAACCTGCTACTTTTGAAATAACATTAAAAGAGCCAGTGAAAGCACAGTTGTTATATGGATTTTCTAAAACAGTAAGTCGTGTGCACTTAAATGTTGATGAAGAACGAAAATTTTATGATGCGGTTAAGGAAAAGTTAAAACATGAGTAATAGTGCTGTTAGTTACATAAAAACAAATGAGTTTCCGTTAGAAGTGAAAAAATATGAAACATGGATAGTGAAAAACTCTTTCTAAATAAGAAGGAGTTTTTCTTGTGCATTTGTATAAATCATTATATAAAGAAGTATGTAATTGAGGATAGAACTAGTATGAGGGGAAACAAAATAATGAATAAGTTACTTACATCGAAAAGTGAAATTATAGAAAGAAAAATCCGGTATAACTCAACAATAGTAGATCACAATTGTTTATTACTTGAAAAGCAATCACAAAGTATCGTTTTATTTCACGAGGTGCAGTATTCATTTACAATGACTGCAAAAGATACTAAGTTAACAATCCCAAAAGGAAGTTATACAATCGCATATTATTGGAAAGATCGTCCGTACAATTTATACGTATGGAGAGATATAAAAGGGAAGTATTTAGGTTCCTATTTTAATATCGTAAAAAACACACAAATAAAAGACGAAGTGGTTTCCTTCGAAGATTTAATCATCGATATTATGGTACTTCCAAATGGAGAATACTTCCTATTAGATGAGGATGAATTACCAGAACCATTAGGAAATTTCGAAGGTGGTTATGTGAACGAAGCTCTTCATTTATTAACGGATACAATTAAAACGTTCCTTCCAAAAATAATAAAAGGGACTGCTGATATCTTTAAAAATAAATAATGTTCGCTAAAACCTAGTTGACTTATCGGAAATATTTGTATAATATGTACTTAATTCCATAACGTATTGCTGATTGGAGAAACCAAAGGCATTTTATCTGTTGATAAAATGCCTTTGGTTTTTTTATTGCACAAATACTGAATCTGTTCATTTATATGAATCATTTTAAGGAGGAGAAGAAATGACTGTTTCAATTGATGGGGTATCAAAATATTTTTTGAAACAAACTGGTACTGTTCAAGTATTAGAGAATATTAATTTTCAATTAGAGAAAGGGGATTTTGTTACAGTAATTGGTCCGAGTGGGTGCGGAAAAAGTACATTACTAAAAATTGTTGCAGGTCTAGATAATGATTTTGAAGGTGAAGTTATTATTGACGGGGAGCCTATCTTAAAAACGAGCAAGAAACAAGGTTTTATTTTTCAAGAGCATAGGCTTTTTCCATGGTTAACAGTTGAAGAAAATATAGCGGCAGATTTGTCGTTAAAAGATAAGTATGTGAAAGATAAGGTGAGAGAATGGGTTGAAATCGTTCGGTTAGATGGCTTTGAAAAATCGTATCCGAAAGAAATTTCAGGCGGGATGTCACAACGTGTTGCGATAGCGAGAGCGTTATTAAGAGATCCGAATGTATTATTACTTGATGAACCTTTTGGAGCGCTGGATGCTTTTACTCGAAGTCATTTACAAGAAGTATTGCTGAATATTTGGGAGCAGAAGAAAACAACAATGATATTCGTTACACATGATATAGACGAAGCGATATATCTTTCAAACCGAATTATCATTATGAGTGCAAAACCAGGGAAAATACATAAAGTGATTGAAAATAATTTGCCTTATCCGCGAAATAAAACTTCTCAATCGTTCCAACAACTTCGAACGAAAGTATTACAGCAGTTTGAATATGGAGGGTTGATTCAAACAAGTATATAGGAAAAGGGTGATTTTATATGTATAAAAAATTTAAAATTCTTTCTTTTGCTTTAGCTATATCAGTATTTTTATTAGGATGTGAAAAAAGTACAGTAAGTAGTAAGAAAGAAGATGTAACAATACAAATTGGTATACAACAAGGATTAAGCCCGCTATTACTAGCAAAGAAAAAGGGGTGGTTTGAAGAGGAGTTTAAAAAAGAAGGAGTTAAAGTGAAATGGACAGAGTTCCAAAGTGGACCTCCTTATTTTGAAGCAATCGCATCAAACCGATTAGACTTTGGTGAAGTAGGGAATTCTCCAGTCATTTCAGCGCAAGCAGCAGGTATTGGATTTACCGAAATCGCCAATACAAGTTATGCGAGAAAAGGAACTGGAATTCTCGTTCAAAAAGATAGCAAAATTGCGAGTGTAAAAGAGTTAAAAGGTAAAAAAATTGCAGTAGCAAAAGGAAGTAGTGCTTTTAATTTATTGTATCGAGCACTTGATAAAGAAGGTATTGATGCAAAAGATGTAAATGTCATTCAATTACAACCAGATGAAGCTCAGCCTGCATTCGAATCAGGATCAGTAGATGCATGGGCGATTTGGGACCCTTTCATATCATTACATACGTTAAATAAAGGTGCGAAGGTGATTGCAGACGGTGAAACATTAAATGTCTCTTCACCAGAATTTTTAATTACGAGAACAAAATTTGCGAAAGAACATCCAGAATTAGTTGAGAAATTCCTCAAAGTTTATGAGAAAGCACGTGTATGGCAAGATGCTAACTTAGATGAAGCAATAAAAGTATATACTTCTGTAAAAAAGATAGATGCGAAGATCGTAAAAGAAGTGTTTAATCACGACAAACCAATTTTAGTTCCAGTAACGAAGGAAATAATAGCAGAACAACAAAAGACAGCGGATTTTCAATATAAGCTCGGTTCTATAAAGAAAGAAATTAAGACGGAAAAAGTTGTAGATAATTCTTTCGTAGAAAAAGCATTGAAAGCGAAGTGAAAAGAGGTTTTGTAAAGTGGAAAATACGAAAGCTGTTATGAAACCAGCGAGTATAACGATTAAGAAAAATGACATAAAGAAGGTACGAAAGTTAAATGTAAAAGTTTTAGTAAGGGCGATTACTATACCGGTTATTATATTAATAATTTGGCAGTTGGCTGGCGTATTCGGTCTTGTTTCTAAAACAGTTTTACCAACACCATTAGATATTTTTCTAGCTTTCCAAGAGCTTATTAAAACAGGAGAGTTATTCGGCCATTTAAGTATTAGTGTATTCAGGGCTGCGGCTGGTTTCTTTATTGGTGGGGGCTTAGGAATCATTTTAGGAACAATTGTTGGATTTTCAACGAGAAGTGAGCAATATTTAGACCCATCTGTGCAAATGTTAAGAACTGTACCTCATTTAGCTGTTGCGCCGCTTTTTGTATTATGGTTCGGTTTTGGTGAAACATCGAAAGTGTTATTAATTGCAGATGGTGCATTTTTTCCTTTATACGTAAACGCATTTTTAGGTATTAGAGGTGTGGATTCAAAGTTATTTGATGTTGCGAGAGTGTTAGAGTTTAGCAAAAGAAAACTAATTACGAAACTAATTTTACCATCTGCATTGCCTAACCTTTTACTAGGAGCAAGGTTATCGTTAGGTGTTGCATGGGTGAGTTTAGTAGTAGCAGAACTTATGGGATCTACAGAAGGTATTGGTTATATGATTATGGATGCAAGGCAATTTTCAAATACAGATATCGTATTTGTCGGCATAATTATCTTTGCATTTGTTGGGAAGTTTTCTGACTCTCTAGTACGTTTACTAGAAGTGAAGTTTTTAAGATGGCGAGATAATTTTAAAGGTGAGACTGGGAATTAACATATAAATTATTAGGGGTAATTTATATAGAATTTGTTAGTATACGTTTCAAAATAAATAAGGGGTGTGTAAAGGTATGGAATTATTATGGTTTATTCCGGCTTATGGAGATGGTCGATATTTAGGAACGACAAAACGAGGAAGAGCAGCTGAATATGGTTATTATAAGCAAGTTGCTGCGGCAGCTGATTATTTAGGATATACGGGTGTTTTACTTCCAACTGGTCAAGGATGTGAAGACCCTTGGGTGTTAGCTTCAGCTCTTGCTGCTGAAACAGAAAAACTAAAATTTTTAGTAGCAGTGAGACCAGGACTAATGTCACCTACAGTTGCAGCGAGGATGGCATCTACATTTGATAGAATTTCAGATGGGAGACTACTTATTAATGTAGTAGCTGGAGGAGATCCAGTTGAACTACAAGGAGATGGATTATATCTTGAGCATGATGAAAGATATGAAGCAGCGGATGAATTTTTAAAGGTTTGGAAATCGACATTGCAAGGTGAAACGATCTCTTTAGAAGGAAAACATATTCAAGTTACAGATAGTAAAGTTGTATTCCCGCCAGTTCAAACACCATATCCTCCTATATATTTCGGAGGATCATCAGCTGCTGGAAAAGAAGTAGCAGCTGAACATAGTGATGTATATTTAACGTGGGGAGAGCCACCAGAGCAAGTGAAAGAGAAAATAGAAGAAGTAAGAAAACTTGCAGAAGAGAAGGGGCGTACAGTACGATTTGGCATTAGATTACACGTAATTGTAAGAGAAACAGAAGAAGAAGCGTGGGAAGAGGCAGAACGTTTAATTCAATATGTGGATAATGAAACAATTGAGCTTGCTCAAAAGACATTTGCAAGATATGATTCGGTTGGTCAAAAGAGGATGACACATTTAAATAAAGGTACGAGAGAGTCGTTAGAGATAAGCCCTAATTTATGGGCTGGAATCGGACTTGTAAGAGGTGGGGCAGGTACTGCACTTGTAGGCAATCCACATACAGTAGCAGAAAGGATAAAAGAATATGAATCGTTAGGAATTGATACGTTTGTTTTATCAGGATATCCGCATTTAGAAGAAGCGTATGAGGTCGCAGAATTGTTATTCCCATTATTGAAAGACGAGAAGAAAGAAGAAAATAAAATTGTTGGTGAAATGATTGCTGATGCATATGCATTAAAAAAATAGTGAGAAATAAAGTTTCACATATTTATTGCTTTATTTTGTTCACTGCCTGTTAATACGGGATAAAAAACCCGCAAGTTATTCGCTTGCGGGTTTTCATCGTAAATTATTAGAAAATATGGTAAAATTAAAGGGTAACTTAAGGTGCGGTTGGTTGTTCAATTATCACTTCTCCGAGTAGGAGGGGGGTGATAATACGTGAGTGAAATAGCGTTGCTACTGCAAGGTGGACTGTTTCTCGTTGCATTGTTAACGTTCGTCGTCGTTTTAATAGACAAGCTCAAAAAATAACAACCCACCTATGCTTATAGAATGTGGGTTGTTTTGTTTGTAAGAAACAAATAGGATAAATGAACAATCCAATCTGCTAAGTTACGTGGACTAGTGTGTAGCCGCACACTAGTCTTTTTTATTTATATACAATTTATAATTGGTTTATGTGATTGTATTGTTCTTTTCATACTCATTATAACACAGTGTCTTTTCATCAAGAAAGGAGACCGTATGTTCTGGTTCCTGTTATATAGTAGG
Source organism: Bacillus sp. 196mf (assembly GCF_003217275.1). Classification (NCBI taxonomy): domain Bacteria; kingdom Bacillati; phylum Bacillota; class Bacilli; order Caryophanales; family Bacillaceae; genus Bacillus; species Bacillus sp. 196mf. The sequence goes on along the minus strand of NZ_QJTG01000007.1, from coordinate 16,494 downwards.
TGCTTTTTCTTTAAACAGCCCATCCATATACTGTTTTAAACTTTGGACATAAAATTTCTGCGTATTCACATTATTTACACCGACAATCGGCGATGGAAGGTCAAATCTTTTTTCTGATAAATGAACGACAACATCAAAGATGTCAAACAAACGAATGAAGCAAAACAGGCCGTCTTTATCGCTAAGTAAAATAAAGTAATGATTTTCACTACTTGTATTTAGCGTATTCCATAAAGAACTTTTGCTTAAATCACGTACAATGCTTTTTTCTTTTAGTTCCACGAAATCTGCATTTGAGAGAATGGTAGAAATATCAATTGCATCTTGATCTTCAAAGTAGCCATCAACTGTTTGTACAGCGAATGTATAAGCCATTTTTAATACACTCATTTTATATTTACGGTTATCTAATAGTAATTCACGTTGAATAGAACTCGCTACTTTCGTTACACGTTCCTCCTTCCAAATTTCATTATGTAAGGAAATATCGTGCTTTTTACATAGTTTCATAATTAATGCATTAGAATAAAGAATCTCGTCGCTTACTTCGACAACATCAGTCTCAGCAGCCGCAAGTTCCTCACCGTGCTCATTCGTATAGAGTGGGGAATCAATTTGTCTTTTCATTTGTTCAATCTTAAATTGACTCAATTTATGCCTAATTAAAGGACGATCAATATCTGTTGTCATTTGTTCATGACAAGTATCACAAATTGAGTTTGTGAAATAATATCCACATAATATTTCTGGAATGACATATTGTTCACTAAGTTCTTTCGTATCTTTTCTGCAAATGATGCATTGTGTCATTTTTATCACCTTTACCTGCAAATTTGTATGTAATCTCATTGTAGTGTATTTATTGGTATTTTGGAATATTGTAAAGGAAAATATTATGTGAAATTCATACTTATTTTGGTACAATGAAGAGAAGTGCTAGTTTAAAGGAGGCCGTTTTTTTGAAATCAAAAGTGCACTTTTGGACATTAGAAGTGCTAATGGTTGTAGGAATCATATTTATTTGCACAAAAATATCATTTTTATTTCAACCGATTGGTATCTTCATATCAACATTGTTTTTCCCAATCTTAATCGCGCTTTTTTTATACTTCATATTTAATCCTGTATTAATCTTTTTGGAGAATAAAAAAGTACCTAGAAATTTAGCGATATTACTGTTATATCTTTTTATCATAACATTAACTGCGGTTGGCGTTGGAGTAGTTGTTCCTACGATTTCACAACAGCTAATGGACTTAGTAAAAAATATGCCAGGCTACATAAAAGAGGGGAAAGTATACATACAAGAATTATCACATCATAGGTTGTTTGAATGGTTATCTACACAAAACTACGTTTCCATTGAAACAATTGAAAAAAATGCGATTGAATACTTAAAAGATATTCCAAATACAATTACGTCGAGTGCAACGGCTTTATTTGGTATTATCACGAACGTTGCATTAGTTGTATTTACAGTACCGTTCATTTTATTTTACATGTTTAAAGATGGACATGCCTTTCCAGGAAAAGCGGTAAGTTTATTACCTGAGTCTTACCGCGAAGAGGGGCTTCGTATCATTAAGGAAACGAACGAAACATTATCTGCATATATTCAAGGGCAAGCGCTCGTTTGTATATTTGTAGGTGCGTTTACTTTTATCGGTTATTTAATTATCGATTTACCGTACGCTTTTGTTTTAGGAATTATTGCAGCATTTACAAACATCATTCCTAACTTAGGGCCATTTATTGGGGCAGCACCAGCTGTTATTGTAGGACTGTTCGTTTCTCCGATGCAAGCCTTATACGTAATTATTATCGTAACAATTGTACAACAGTTTGAAAGTAATATTATTTCACCGCGTATTATGAGCTCGAAATTAAACATTCACCCATTAACAATTATTATCCTAATTTTAGGGGTAGGTAATTTTGCTGGAATCATCGGAATGATTTTAGCAGTACCAGTTTATGCAGTAACAAAAACTGTTGTTTCGAACTTAGTGAGATTGTTTAAGACAAAGAGAAGTAATCGGAAATAGTGAAACCTGAGAAAGATACACCGCTTTTTAAGTGGTGTATCTTTTGTTTATAAATAAATAATTAAAAGTGGGTTGATTTGATTTTATTATATATTTTTTATACATCAAATTCAGTGATAAACTTGTGTGATATAAGCTCTATAAAACTATGTGGAATCCCTCTGAACTATCCAAATCATTTCCTTACAGCGTGCTATCAACATCATAATCGACTCCTTTCAATTCTATATAGTTAAACGATTAAAGGTGAGTGTAGTATTTGCTTCTACGATCTCGAATTTCATCAATAACTTGTTTATATTGTCTTTCTTGTTTTAATTCATTTTGAGATATTGTTTCTTTTTGAATTGTAATCGTTAAAAAGAAAAGGTGAAACTTCATATGTGAATTCCTCCTTTCGAATTGGAATTACAGATGACTACAGTAATGACTTTGTCTTTCTTTTACATGATCTATAGCCTGATTAATTTGTCGTTCATGAAACATTTCAGACTCAGAAAATTTATTTTTTTGAATGGTAATGGTTAAAAAGAATACTTTAAATTTCATTAGATAATTGCCCCTTTATAAGTGATTTAGAAAAAACGAGTGTAATAAGAAATTACAGATGACTACAGTAATGACTTTGTCTTTCTTTTACATGATCCATAGCCTGATTAATTTGTCGCTCATGAAACATTTCAGACTCGGAAAATGTATTTTTTTGAATGGTAATGGTTAAAAAGAATACTTTAAATTTCATTGGATAATGACCCCTTTATAAGTGATTTAGAAAAGACGAGTGTAATAAGAAGATTGGCGCTCTTTTACTTCGTCCATAATGTTTTGAATGTGTTGCTCACGTAAAATCTCTTTCTGTGAAAGTTTACGTTTTTGAATAGTGATAGTTAAAAAGAATGCTTTAAATTTCATTAGATTTATGACCCCTTTATAAGTGATTTAGAAAAGACGAGTGTAATAAGAAGATTGGCGCTCTTTTACTTCGTCCATAATGCTTTGGATGTGTTGCTCACGTAAAATCTCTTTCTGTGAAAGCTTACGTTTTTGAATGGTGATTGTTAAAAAGAATGCTTTAAATTTCATGAATATATTGCCCCTTTAAAATATATTTTTAATACATTTGAGTGTAGTATGAACTTTTAATGTCAGTTATTTTATCAGTCAGTTGTTTTAACTGTTGTTTACGATTGATTTCAGTTTCAGATAAAGTATTTTTTTGAAGCACAGTCGTAAAAAAGAAAATATGAAAAGTCATAAATGAATTCCTCCTTTCGAAAAGGAATTACAGGTGATCACAGTAAAGTGCTTGGCGCTCCTTAACATCATTCATAGCTTTTTCAATTTGCTCATTATGAAGAATTTCCCCTTTGGAAATTGTATTTCTTTGAATCGTAATACTTAAAAACAATACGCTAATAGTCATTGAATGTTGCTCCTTTCTTAGAAAAATAATGTAAGAGACTAAAAAACCGCGCAAAAAAACCACAGGAAGATACAGTTCTCCTATGGCTGGGCGTGAAAAAGCCACAGGAAAGTATACGACCTCCTGTGGCGAATTTATGAATTAAATGAAATAAAGTACGATTTTCAATTCTCCATTAGGGTGGTCGAATTCATATTTAATTGTCCAGAAAACACAGGTGCAGTTAACGCTAAAGTTAATGCATGTAATTGTAATTTCATCATTTCCTTCGACCTCCTTTTAGAATTTTTTTCTTACGTTAGTAAGTATATACAATTAATGGATAATTGTAAACATAAAAAATGAAAATTTTTAATTTTGATTAAAATGCGTATATTTAAAAAGGGATTTGAAAGTAAATATTGTAATTAACGAAATATCGATAAAAATGGGGGATGCTAAATGAAATATATGCATCATAACATAATCGTTATGCTAACAATTTTTTTATTTATTACGGCTTGTTCTAATGGAGAAAGAATAAAAGATATATATGATGTTAGTTCAGATGATTTTAAGAAATATACTGGGACATACGTTGGTAATAATTCAGATGTGGTTGCAATTATTAATCATTTACCCGGTGGTGGAACAGTTCAAAGTATAAGTTTAGAAAATGAAAATATAAAAGTGAACTATGGCGCAAAAGAGAGTGGGGCTCTTACAGAAGAAATGATTGAGACGTATTGGTTTGATGAGAAAGATACGATGAAGAAGAATTTTCTCTTTAACATTATTTATCTTGTAGTTTTAGTGCCAAATGCAAACAGTTACGAGTTTCAGGTAGAGAATATAAAATTTATGATGAAAAGGGAGGAAATCCTATCAATCTTGCATGGAAAATTTGATGATTTTCCAAAAGAAGATGATATATGGGATAAAAAGAAAGTAGTAAAGTTTCTTAACGATAATAATGAAAAAATTAAAATGCTTGTGGAAGATAAAGATTTTCGGAAATCTTTATTTGCTAAATATCCAGTGAGCCAGTTGAAATAATGGAGGGGAGAAGATGGAGTTAGTATACAAAATTTCTTATCATAGAATACAGGACCTTTATTACAATTTTTGAAAGAAGACATTCCGTACATCCCGCATGTAACAGTTGGAAGAAAAGAAAGTGTCGCGTTAGCTGCTGAAGTAGTGAAGGAGATTCCTAGTTTTCATGGGAAGTTAAATTGTGTGATTGATAGAATAAGCGTGGAGCGAATTGGAGAGAACGGGGAATCAATTATTGAATTTGAAGTGCCATTTCTAAAAAGCTGACAAAAGTCAGCTTTTTATTTCGTAGCATGAAGTAATGCACCAATTGCACCGCTATTACCACCATCTTGTAAAAAGATTGGTGTTTTATTTTGATATTCGGTGTAGCTACTAATAATATGTTGAAGTTGTACGTTATTACATAAAGTCGAACCAATATAAATAATATGTTCAATGTTTTTTGTTTCAGCGAATTGAAGGCTTAATGCAGTAACGACTTCACCGACAAGTCCTTGTACAGTAGCTAGTATATCGGAGCTACTATTATTTGATTCTGTAATGGCTGCTTTTCCGAAGTTACTAGCAGTTAAGTTATTATCGATAGGGGAAAGAATACCACCATAAATATCTCCAACCGTAATATCTAGTTCTTTTCTAGATCCTACTTTTGTTAGAGGGATTACATCTTCAAAATGATCTATATTTGTTAACAATTTTGAAAGTCCCATAATAGTCCCACCGCCAACTCCGGTTCCACCAGCGCGAATATATTGTTCATTATAAACGTAATGGATAGAAGTACCTGTACCGATATTGGTTAAAATAAAATTGCGTATAGCATGTTTTTCTTCTTTTAATATGTATTGGACACCTGCAAGAGTAGCTTCAAATTCGTTTAGCTCTATTATTTTATATGAACTTGTAAGCAGTTGCTGTAATAGTTTCGATTTACCACCCGTAATACATATTTGTTTTATGCCATTGTTGTTTTTAATCCAATCTATTATTTTATGTTGTTCATGCGAATAAAATTTTTCAAAAGTTAATAGCCTTTTTTCGTTAAAATAAGCTATTTTCGTTAATGTGCCTCCAGCATCGATACCGATAGTGCGTTCCATTTTCCTGCTCCTAACTACGTAATATGTTTTCCTATTTATTTTTAATTGGTTGAGAATAGATATTCCCAACTGATATAAGGAACAATTTAATCTGCTTGATATATTAATAGTTTTTCTATAGTTACAATAGGCTGGTCGTTTACAGTTGCAATACCTTTACCAAGAACAAAACCTCGGCGATTGCGCGTTAGTTCATAATGTAAATCAAGTTTATCACCGGGATATGCTTTTCCTTGGAATTCAACTCCATCTAAAGAGGAGAGGAATCCTAGTCCTTCAGAATCACTTGTATGTACAAATGCACTAAGCTGAGCAAGTGCTTCTACAATTAACATATGAGGCATATGTTTTTGATTATCATTTATAAACCATTCGTTATTTGTAATGAGTTTATATCCTGTAACGGATTCACCTTGTTTTACATTTGTTACTTTATCAGTCATTAAAAATGGATAACGATGGGGAAGAGTGTCTTTAATATGCATATGAAAGTACCTCCAATTAATAATACCCCTGCTAAATTTAAGCAGGGGAGTGGGAACTAATTTTTAACTAATTCATTTACTTTTTCAAGAGTGAAAATGCCGCTATTTCTAATGTTTTCAACAACTTGTTGCAACACTTCTTTATCTTGAACGAGTGCAATACGTACGAAGCCTTCTCCATGAGGTCCAAATGCATGACCAGGTGTAACAACGACATTCGCACGATCCATTAATGCATAAGCGAAGTCTAGAGAAGTCCATCCTTGTGGAATTTCAGCCCAGACAAACATACTACCAGCTGGCTTATCGACATTCCAGCCAAATGTTCGGAATCCATCGACTAAAGTATCTCTCCGTTCTTGATAAATATCGCGGTTTTTCTCACAAAATACAGCGCCATTTCTTAGTGCTGCAGATGCCGCTTTTTGAATTGGTAAAAATACACCGTAATCGGTATTAGATTTAAATTGAGTAAGTGCACGAACAATTTCTTCGTTTCCAATCATATATCCAATACGGCTACCTGCTAAACTATAACTTTTTGACAAAGAATTGATTTCTACACCAACTTCTTTAGCACCATGTACAGAGAGGAAGCTAATTGGCTTATTACCATCGAAATAAAATTCAGCATAAGCAAAATCATGGACAACGATAATATTATGCTTTTTCGCGAATGCGATTACTTCTTTAAAGAAATCTTCATGAGCCATTGCTGGAACGGGATTCCCTGGGAAGTTTAAAATCATCATCTTCGCTTGATCGGCAATTTCTTCAGGGATGACTCCTAAGTCTGGTAAGAAATCATTCTCTTTCTTTAAAGGCATGTAGTAAGATGTTGCACCAGCCATTTGAATACCTGTTTCATAAGCTGTATATCCTGGATCAGGAACTAATATAATATCACCTGGATTTGCATAAACCATAGGTAAATGAACGAGCCCGTCTTGTGAACCCATTAATAATAAAACTTCTTTATCCGCATTTAATAAAACGTTATGAGTGTTGTTGTAATATTCAGTTACAGCTTCGTGAAATTCTTGAATACCTGATAATGTATACCCGTAGCTCTCTTTCTCACTCGCTGTATGTACCATTGTTTCTCTTACAAAATCAGCGGGCGGCATATCAGGATTTCCGATGCTCAAATCAATCATGTTATGACCTGCTGCAATTTTTTCTTTTTTATAGGCTCCTAATTCACTAAATATAGAAGATTGGAATGCTTTCATTCTAGTTGCTAACGTGTAAGTCATCAAAACCCCTCCTAAAACAGTGCTTTCATTCTGCGTTTTTAATTATTCTGAAAACACATGTTTATATTTTATCATTTTTTTATGAAAATTAAAACGATTGACAAATTTAGAGGAAGGATTAGCCTATTTTGAAAAGTATCGATGTAAATAACGTAGACGTGTTAATTGAAATGTCTATTATAGGATTCATTTTATATAACTTAAGTTATTTTATAGTTTTTATTAAGTATTTGTGGAAGATTTCTAAAGTGAAATAACGCAGAAAATATTTTCTGCGTTTCCTCTGAAATGTAATCATTTCTTTTTATACGTGCATAATTTTTCAGCTGTCAAAAAGTATACATTTAATGTACCGTCGGCAACTTTTAAAGTTTGCTCTGATGTAAATGAATTACCATAATCAATGTGATATACATTAGAATTTTTGACAAATGAGCCTTTATATAAATCGTCTTTATTCTTTGTGGTTTGCATTTCTACTAAATTTTGCACAATTTCCTCTTTATTTTCTTTTTTGACAACTGTTTCAAATTTATAATATACAGGGCATTCACCATTTTTATTGTCAACGACTTCCCAAGAACCGTATATATCGTTATTGCTGCATCCACTAAGTAGGATGATTAGTATAGGAATTGTAAGTAGAACCTTTTTCATTTTGTGCTCCTTTCTTTTAAATTTGAATAAACGTGCGAATACGATAGGGATATTATAATAAATAAAGTTTAAATTTTTTTAAAGAATTATTTAATTTCATATAAAAATTTAGGAGAAATTAAATAAGCATGAATCTAGTGTAAAGTCAGATTCATGCTAGTACTATAGCCTATGTTATGTCTTTTTTGAGGATATATAAAGAGGAAAGCAGAAGCACTATTCCATTTATTATATATACGCTTGCGATCATAAAGGCTAACGTACCTGCGCCAAATCCTGCTTTATCGAATATAGAAGCAAATGTTGCGATAGTCAAAAAGATAATGGGAGTCAGTAGTAAAAATATGAAACCTGCCACGATTCTTTTTTTAAAACTATGTCCAGATAAGGAAATGGCTAAAAAGTTTAGGATGCTAAACAGAGCAATTGCAAAGAGCAGGACAATAAATACTTGGATGCCATCAGACATTTTACCACTCCTTTTATAAAGAGTACTCTTTATAATCTATTCGAAATAAAAGAGGGCTACTCCTTTAGATAATTTCAATAAACGTAATAAATAGGCGTATTATAAAACAAAGAAGTATGGATTCAATATTATATCCATACTTCTTTGTTTATTTTATAAATTCGCAGATTGCGAATGCTGTTTTTCATAATGTTTCTGCTTAGAAAGGGAAATAGAAATAATCAATAATGAAACGACTCCGAAGATGAGAACCATATATTGTAACCCAATTGTATCTAAGAAGAACCCTGTGCCAAGTAAGACGATTTGGAACATAACCCTCTCAAACATATTACGGAATGAGAAGAGGCGACCGTGATAACTTTTTTCAACTTTCGTTTGGAAAATTGTCGACATAATAGGGAAGAAGCAGCCAACGCTAAACCCAAACAAACCAAATGATGTAAGAGCCATCCATTTTATATCGCTAAAGAACAATGAAAGGTGTGCAAAAGCAGTACAAACTGCGAAGAAATATAGTAATTTTTCAGGTTTGAAATGATCAGATAGACGTTTAATTACGAAGGCACCTAACATAAATGCGACACCTTCAATTGTATATATGAACCCTTTAATCGTAGGATCATGTTGCATTTCGCTAATGTTAATAACCATTAAATTAAACCCAGCTATAAATAATAGAGGGATAATACTTAATATAAGTGCTGTAAAAGCAATAGGAATTCCTTTTAAAATACGAAATACTTCCATAAAGCTATTATCTTTTGCAGCTTGTTTACTTGGTGTTGTTGATTTCTTGTCTTCGAATTGTAGGAAGAAAGTCGAGAGGAATAATAAGGCGTATGCTGCCATTGAGAAGGCATACATGTACTGTAAACTCATCACAACTAAAAGAATTCCACCTAGTGAAGTACCTGCAATACGAGCGATTGTACCAACATTCATATGTACACCATTCATTTGTAATAACTCATGCTCACGTACGATGAGTGGAATTACAGATTGTAATGCAGGGAAATAAAATGCTGCTGAAATTTGAAGAGCAACCATAAATGCAATCATAAATGCGATACTTTCAAATTGAATAGCAAAAAACATGAAAATAACACTTAAAACTCGACCAAACCCAGCGTAAAGAAGAACTTTTTTCTTTTCATACTGATCGATGACACGGCCAGCCATAGGTCCAACTAGAACACCGGCTAATAGTCCGATAAATAATATAACTGATTTCATGAAATCAGAAGGGACATATTTTTGCATAAATTCAAGGTTGCCAAGAATACCAAGCCATAATCCTAGACCTGCAATAAACTCCCCAATTAAAACAATCCAAACGTTTTTATTACGCCACATAACATAAAACCTCTCCGTCTTTTAAAATGAAAAACTCGTATATAAAACCTCCTTATTTATGTAGTATTTTTATACGAACTTTTTTAGAGTCAGAGTCTATATTACGTGTTTCATAATTGGATTTCAATCTTTTTGATTTGTCAAAAATTTGATGCGTTAATTGATGAAATAAGTGAATTAAAACATAAAAAATTTATGATTAAAGCTAATAGAAAGTAAGGGTACATATAAAAAAGCAAGAACGTATAACTACGCCTCGCTTTTCTCAAGTACAAACTTAAATATTAGATTCACTTAGCAACATTTACGCTCTTGTCCAATAGCTAAAGCGCTAAAAGATAGTGGGCCAACAACTTCTGCGCTTGCACCACTAGTAAGGTTTTCTACAGTTAATGAATATTCGTGTGTTCCACTGCTAACGTTTTGATCTATAGCTTGAAATGTTTGTACGTAGAATTGTTCAGAATCTGTAGATTCAATACCTACTTGTGCATTAAAAATTTCAATATTATCACGGAAAATTCGGAATAAAACTTGTGAAGTCTCAGTTATACCTTCTACACCAATTGTAGCGATTAATTCTACTCGATTATTACGTGAATCTCTACTTGAAATTCGCAATTTCAAATTTGCTAAAATTGCTTTATTTGGAGAAGCTGGGATTGCAAAAGTTGTTTCACCAGTTTTACTTATAGGCTGAGTAGCTTGGTAATCAATGATATGAGTCATATTCTTCACCTCCTCATATACTAGAATATGAAAATAGTGAATAATTAGTTTGGACAAATACTAGATTATTTAATAGAGTCAACAATAATTATTGAAAAGAAGAAATTCACATAAAAGCATTAAGAATATATCACAATAAGATGATATTTTTCTTAATGCTTTTTGTAATTAAGCAGAATATTCTTCTTTACGTACTTCAAAAAATTCATTACGTCGTAAGTAATTATAAATTTTCTCTGAAACCTCTTCTTCTTCAGACACTAAGAAACGATGATCAAAAGCGTAGAAAGATTGACCTTTAATTAATTTTACGTAATACATATTAAACGCCTCCTGACACTAGATTATTACTTGCTTCATATTATGATGGCCTATATGTCTGCTAAAAATACTTGGAGTTTCAAAGGGGATAAGTAAAGGGATGAAAGAGCTTACAATTCTGTAAGGTTTATGTCACCTTTTTCGATAGTTTGTATTTACCAGTTTCTTCTATAATGCAAATAGGTTACATAAAATAAGGGGGTAAAAAGATGGATCAAATAATTGGAGAAGTTGTAGCTGGTATTTGTGAATTTGTAGTGGAAGTAACAGCGGATGCTATAGGAAATTTAGTTTCTGGAAATGATGAGGAAAAAGAAACATTATAATAATTTGTAAAAGAATAAAGTTGATCAAATTATAAAGGCTGATTTCTAAAGGGAAATCAGCTTTTTTATTTTTTACATTATATTAATTTAATTTGAATATTCATTTGTTATCATATTTAAGAAGCCTATATAAGGAGGTGAATAAACAAATATGTCGAATTCAGGGCCTGATTTATCTGTTTCTCGTTTGATTGTGGTAAATATAGAGGAAAAAGAATATCATTTTATTGTTCGTGAACATCCGATTGTAGGGAAATTTATATCGCTATTTGAAAATGGGAAAGAATACGGTTTAATAGATAAACAAATCGCTAATAAAGAGAAATTTATTACAGCGGAGCTTACTAAGTTAGATTATTTTAATATAGATGTTTTATATCTTACACCTGGGTGGATATGGATTGGTATGGATCAATTTGGTTTACATGCTCGTGAGGCTACTTATAACGAAGTAGATGTTATTATGAAGTTGAAAGAGGATTTATATTATATAGATATATACGAAGAAATAAAAATGTAGTAAATATTTATTCAGGTTAGGGGGGAAGTTCCCATAGTCTTTTTTTTGTTTAATAATAAAGTGAAAAATTATATTATTTTAATGAAAGGTAAATATGATAAGAAGTGAGATGAAAAGAGGATTTGAAAATACATTAAGAGAATTGTAGTAATTATATGAGTCGTATATGTAAATAACAATAGAAAGAAGATGATAATATGAGTAAAGAAGAGCTTGTGAAAAAACAGTTTGGCAGCAATGCAGATAAATATGTAAATAGTAAAATACATGCTAAAGGACTGGATTTACAATATGTAGTTCAACAAGTTGAGTCTCGTCATAATAATCGTCTTCTTGATGTTGCTACTGGTGGCGGGCATGTGGCAAATATGTTAGCACCTATGTTTGAAGAAGTAGTTACACTTGATTTAACAGAACAGATGTTAGAAAAAGCAAAAGTTTTTATAAAGCAGAATGGTCATGAAAATGTATCTTTTGTAGCAGGAAATGCAGAGAATTTACCATTTGCAGACCATTTTTTTGATACAATTACATGCCGGATTGCAGCCCATCATTTTACGAATCCGGCTCAATTTATTTATGAAGTAAATCGTACGTTGGAGGATAATGGATTATTCATCTTAATAGATAATGTTTCGCCAGAAAATAATGAATATGATACATTTTATAATTTTATAGAAAAGAAGCGGGACCCAAGTCATGAACGAGCTCTAAAAAAGACAGAATGGCTTACTTTATTAGAAAAAAACGGTTTGCAAATGCAGTCATGTCTTACTTTTGATAAGAAGTTTGATTTTGACTGGTGGTGTAATATGATGGATGTCCCTGTACAAAAGCGTGAAAAATTAACAGAATGTATGATGAAAGCACCAAACGAAATGAAGGAATATTTTAATATTCAACTTAAAAATAATAAAGTAGATTCGTTCTATACTGAAATGGCTATGTTTATATGTAAAAAAAGTACAACATTAAAAAGATAAATGTGTTGCAGTCTTTCTGAAGTACGATATACTTAGTACAGAGAAACTGTGAATTGAGGAATAGTTATTATGATTCGTGTACGCATTGAAGGTACTGAGGAAGAAATGCTTGAATTTATGGGGAAAATGCCAGACATTCCTGGATTTGAAAAGACACATATGAGAGAGCCAAGAAAAGGAAATAACCCGAAATACGATTCAAGTAAAAATGTACTAGCATATTTGTCTTATAAAAAGATTGAAGTCGCCAATAAATAGGCGGCTTTTTTAGTTTGCACTGTTTCACCGCCTTGTCTTTTTCACATAATAATAATAGTAGATTATGCTGAAGAGGGGTGAGAATAGTTAATAAGAAAATCATCTTTTTTGGAGACTTTGGTATTGATGACGCCGTAGCGTTAATTTATGCAAATAAAACATGTAAATTAGATATTCTAGGTATTGTTGCAGAGTACGGGAATGTATCACGAGATATCGTTACGGAAAATGTTTATTTTTTAGAAAGGTACTATGCTACACAAGTGAAAATTATTGAAGGTGCGAGTAGGCCGATGACAGCTGAAGAACCTTTGTTTTTCCCTGAAATCCATGGGGATCATGGTTTAGGTCCTATTATTCCACCTGAAATGAGAATTTGTAAACGAGAAAATTTTTGTGAATTAATCAAATTAATCGAACCTTGTCCAGAAGATATTATAATTGTGGCGACAGGAAGACTAACGACGCTTGCTACGTTATTTTTATTGTATCCAAATATAATGGATCGTATTTGTTCGTATTATATAATGGGCGGCGCTTTCCTATTTCCAGGTAATGTTACACCAGTATCTGAAGCGAATTTTTATGGTGATCCAATTGCAGCAAATATTGTTATGAAATATGCGAAAAACGCTACTATATACCCGTTAAATGTAACACAGGGTGCGCTTATTACGCCTGAAATGGCCAATATAATAGATAAACAAGGAACTGGACAGGCGAAACTCATTAAACCAATGATTGATTTTTATTATGAGAATTTTTATAAAAAAGAATATCCAGGTATTGGTGGAAGTCCCATACACGATTTACTACCGTTTGTCTCGTTTATAAACGATAGTATTTTCGAATATAAAAAATCGGCAGTGTGGATTAGTACGACAAATGATGTGACTAGGGGCCAAAGTGTAGCAGACTTTAGAAAAATAGCTGAACCAACAAGGTTTGATGATCGGCCGATTCAAAGAATTGCTGTTGGTTTTAACTATCTTGCTTTTAAAGAAGAGTTTATGCGAACAATATTGAAGCCAGATTGTCCTTAATGTGTGTAATAAAAAGTCGGATAAATCGTTAGTTCGAAAAATAGTTTATCGGTGTGTATTATTCTCAAAAATCTTATAGTTGAGCAGTATGAATAACTTATGAAAAATGTCACATAACTAATGGTAAGCAATTGTTTCTAATTATATTTTGATTGGTTAAATATAAAGGAGGTTATTATATGATTTGGTCTTTAATCGTTGGTGGTTTATTAGGATGGTTTGCAAGCTTAATTACTGGAAGGGATGTACCAGGTGGTGTAATTGGTAATATTATTGCTGGTATTATCGGTTCTTGGGTTGGTTCGAAATTACTTGGTAGTTTTGGTCCAGTCATTGGCGGATATGCAATTATTCCAGCTTTAATCGGTGCGATCATTTTAATTTTCATCGTAAGCTTCTTATTACGAGCAATGCGAAAATGAATGTAAGGACTGTTTACATTTGTAAGCAGTCCTTTTTATATGTTATGCTAGTATTATACAATCAGGAGGTGTCAGCATTGAAAACATTCACAGTAAATTTCCATCAAGAAGATAATGCTAAAGCGACAACAGTACATAAATTAAGTGAAGAGGACTTCAATAAAGCAACTGAAAAAGGTACTCGTCATTTATTTGATTTAGATACAAACGTTGGCTTCTTCGTATTCTTTGATGCAGAAGATGCAGAAGGAAATGATCAATACTTAATGTTACAATATGAAGGAGATCATGAAGAACCAACTGCGTGTTATGGATTTGATTTAAAACTATACTATCAATTTTTAGCACTATACTTAAATGATCTGGAATACCAAGGTGAAACAGATGAGGAAGAGGAAGAATATGGTCCAATTCATCATTTAGCTCACTTACTTTATCATATTGTTGAAGACGGTAAGTCAATCGAAGTGTAATATACATATTTAAAGCTGTCCTTTTGGGGCAGCTTTTTTATATGACATTGAAATGGTGTACTTTGAGCTAAATAAAGTGAAGCTTTAATCAGTGGGTGGTTCATCCCCACTGATTATTAGCCCTACCAATCGGGCTTTTACGGGCAGCCCTTACCCCCATCTAACTTCTTTGCTTCGAAGTGGGGATCTTACTGCCCGGCAAATAGCGGGATAAATTAATAATAGAAATTTATTTATTACTTTCATGTTAGCATCGTAAAACACCTGTTATAATGATTGTAATTAAATTCATGGAGGCTAATTTTATGCTTGTAGATGTAAAAGCTTTTATTAAAGCTGCAGGTTTAACATGTATTTCATCATTAAGTGGAGATAACACGTTTGCTTATAATTTTGAAACTGTAAAAAATACTATCGCTACATTTTTTAAGAAGCTAAGATTTACCGTATAATTTTATTTTAACCAGTAGGAAAAGAGTAATCACTTCCTACTGTTTTTTTTGTTTCAAGGAGTTGTTGTGACGGCATATTTTCAGCTATAGATAGAGGATATTATCATTGAGAAGAGAAGGTTTAAATAAGGAGATGAATACAGTGATTAACAATATAATTCCAAGTTTTTTGAAATTATGGGAAAGTGACGATTTAGAATTAGAACTCCTTAATCGATACTTTACTTCGCATTCAAGAGATATTTGAAGAATACTTTAAGTATCATTGTCCTAAAACGAAAGAACGTCTTTCTAATGCCATTAAACAATATCCCGCAAAAATAGAAGATATTCATATTATTGCAGAATCATTACCAATCATTATTCAAGAGGTAACAAATGAATATCGTAATAAATATAACTTTGATGTAAATATGAAATTCCATGTATTCGTTGGAGGATTTGGTTCAAATGCATTTGTAGAAAGGGAAATCATTGGAGACATATTTTTTGCGGCAGAAAAATTATCTCCAGATTTGAATCATCTTCGTGTTATTGCTGCTCACGAAATAGGTCATATATATCATAATGTTATGCTACAAAATACTGGAATGGATTGGACTAGGGCTGAATGGACCGATGCGTCGGTAAGTTTGTATCGTGAAGGTGTTGCAACTTATTTATCAAAAAAAATCGTTAAAGATTTAAATGAGTCTGTTTACTACTCATATAATAGTGACGGTGAGTGCGAGACGTTCTCGAGTAAGTAAAACGTTTATATATTAACGTTTAAGCGACAACGAGGACTGTTCTTATAAGAATTAAATTCTTAATAAAAAAGAACAGGATAACTGTTCAGACGAGCGGTAGGAATGAGGGAGTAACGACCTGAAACTACCCCAGTGAGATTCCCGACTGCATAATCTAGGCATAGATTGATGTGGAAAGCAGGGTAAAATATGCGAGCACCTTCCGAAGTGCCTGAAGAGGTAACCGAAAGCCATTAGGAGTAATAAACCTAATGGAACTGAAGAAGTTTCGTATGCTGTTAACCGACATGGTGAGAATGTGTAAACACTGACGAACTTGCGAATGTACGCTTCGATACACTAAGGGGTCAGAAATGACTCACAATCTGAAAATAAGATTTGCCTAACGG
>NZ_QJTG01000006.1:0-216666 GCF_003217275.1 Bacillus sp. 196mf | reverse complement strand
ACAATTGGTTGAATGATAAT
Source organism: Bacillus sp. 196mf (assembly GCF_003217275.1). NCBI lineage: Bacteria > Bacillati > Bacillota > Bacilli > Caryophanales > Bacillaceae > Bacillus > Bacillus sp. 196mf. The sequence goes on along the minus strand of NZ_QJTG01000006.1, from coordinate 216,646 downwards.
CGCATTGGCAGTTTGACGCATATCTTTTTTCCGTTTCATTGCCACTTGATTCACTATTCCTAAATCCACAAGTTTTTTCATGAGACGTTGTACAGTTTTATAGGAAACTTCTATGATGTTAGCAATTGAATTTTTGCATAGGAAACTAACGCCTGCATATTTGCAACTGTGGTGCTTTAAAATATTCAATAATGTAAGCAGCTTAGCTTGTACATCGGCACGTGTAACAGACGTTCGAATAACGTCTCTATACGTTCTAACTACTTTGTTTACTTCTTCCACATCAGTAAATGTGGATAAGTTGTGATAGGATTCTTTTTGAGCTATGACATCAATATGTTTCTTCATAATAGTAGGCTCCTTTGTCTAAACAAAAAAGCAACAGAATGCCAAATGTAAGCAAACTGTTGCTAGGAGACCCTTATGTACGGTAAAATGGGGTACATAAAGAGTTACAGCAAGTGTTTGCCTAGCGATAGTAGGCGGACGGTTAATAAAGTGGTGGTACACTTTATTAACACGCTGTGCTCTTTTATTTTTTATTGGTTTCATTTTGAATTTTTTCGGTAACGAATTTGGTCACAAATAACTAGAAAAGTGTTGCCATTTATAATTTTAGGGAAAACAAAAAACTGCGTAATATAGCTGTTTGTTGCGTTTTTCAGAAGATAAGGTTTTATCTATAGTAGAAGGTTAACTTCTCGTTTGTTTTATGCTAGAATAGAAAAAGATGTAAGACAGCAGTGAGGACACCTGTATGAAGGTGTCCCTTTCACATTACATAGCTGTTGGTAGAGGGGGTTTGTATGAGCAAGAAGCAGAAGCAAAATAAGAAAAAGACCCACGTTCCTTTTCGGTTAAACGTGCTGTTTTTCTGCGTGTTTTTAATGTTCTCCGCGGTTATTGTAAGGCTCGGATATGTACAAATTGTTCGCGGTGAAGAATATAAGAATGAAGTGGAGAAGAAAGAAAACTCAACGATAAGTAATCCTGTACCGCGTGGGAAAATATTTGACCGTTATGGGCGATCTGTAGTAGATAATGCAGCCATTCGTACTATTACATTTACAAAAATGAAAGGATCAACTGCAGAGGATCGCTTAGAAACAGCGAAAAAGCTAGCAGATTTGATTGAAGTACCGACAGATAAATTAACAGATCGCGATAAAAAAGATTATTGGCTTGCTATGCATAAAGAGGAAGCTAAAGAAAAAATTACGAATAAAGATCGTCAAGAGTTTAAAGATAAAAAAATTGATGATAAAGAATTAGACGAGCGTCAGCGCAGTCGTGTAACAGAAGAAGAGATTAATCAATTATCCGCAAAAGATCTAGAAATACTAGCGATTAAGAGTAAGATGGATGGCGGATATGCAATGACACCTCAAGTTCTTAAGAAAAATGCAACAGATGAAGAATATGCGATTATTAGTGAAAATTTAGCGCAATTGCCGGGAGTAGATACAAGTGTTGATTGGGAACGAAAATATGCATATGATGGTGATTTGTTCCGAAGTGTACTTGGTGGTGTAACAACTTCTGACGAAGGTTTACCAAGAGAAAGACTAGATTACTATCTTGTTCGTGATTATAATCGAAATGACCGAGTAGGAAAAAGTTATCTTGAACAACAGTATGAAGATAGTCTGCACGGTACGAAAGCAGAAGTTAGAAATGTTACAGATAAAAACGGTAATATTTTAGAAACGATTAATGTATCAAAAGGACAAAGTGGTAATGACCTGAATTTAACGATTGATATGGAATTACAAAAGCGCGTGGAGGATATTCTTACGAAGAATTTAATGAGATTTAAAGGAAGCGAACCTCTTTTAGATCGCGCATTCGTTGTAATGATGAACCCAAAAAATGGTGAAGTTTTATCTATGGCTGGGAAACAATTAGTTAACGAAGATGGTCAAACGAAAGTAAATGACTTTGCATTAGGTACCATGACAAGTTCTTATCCGATGGGGTCAACTGTAAAAGGTGCAACAGTACTTACTGGATATCAAACTGGTGCGATTCAACCAGGTTCAGTACAATTGGATGAACCAATTAAATTAAAAGGTACACCTACGAAGTCATCTTGGAAAACGATGGGATATATTAATGATCTTACAGCTTTAAAAATGTCTTCTAACGTTTATATGTTTAAAACAGCGATGAATATCGCTGGTGTTCCATATGTGAGAGGTGGTACGTTAGATATACCTCAAAAAGCATTTGATACGATGCGTTATTATTTCGGACAGTTTGGACTTGGTGTAAAAACAGGAATTGATTTACCGAATGAATCTGCTGGTCAGATGGGGAGAGGTAGTCAACCAGGTTTCTTACTAGATTTATCAATTGGACAGTATGATACGTATACACCGCTTCAATTAGCGCAATATATTTCGACGATTGCCAATGGTGGATATCGTATGCAACCACAAGTTGTAAAAGAAATTCGTCAACCGGCAGTGAAACCAGATGAAGTTGGGAAAGTTGTTCAATCTATGGAACCGAAAGTATTAAATCGTGTTGATATGCCAGAATCGCAAATTAAACGTGTTCAAGAAGGATTTAGACAAGTGTATAATGATTCAGGTGGTACAGCTACCAAATACTTTACAGGTGCAAAATATAAAGCGGCAGGGAAGACAGGTACCGCGCAAACTGTGTATGGCGGAGATAAAGAGATTGGTAGAAAGGCAAATGGTGAACGTGTGGAAACATATAACTTAACATTAGTAGGTTATGCGCCACTTGAAGATCCAGAAGTAGCATTCTCTGTTGTTGTTCCATGGGTACATGATGATAAGACTGGTATTAATGGATATATTGGTCGTGAAATTATGGACGCCTACTTTGATTTAAAAAACCAAGAAGTAAATGGTGAAGCTCCAAAAGATGATAAAAACAATAAAAATAAAGATCAAGATGATGAATAAAAAAATTTAAAAAAAGCACACTATCTGAAAAGATAGTGTGCTTTTTTTTATGGTTTATGCATATCGTGTAATAAATGTGGACAAGTATACAATATTGGGAAACACGCGGCCTTATAAATAATACTTGTATATGATGAGATAGGGGATAACTGTTTTATAGGGAAATTATCAGAGAAAATGAATAACTACTACCGATTAAAATTGTATCCCGCTATTAACGGGCAGTAAGACCCCCATCTCAAAATTCAGTGAAAGCAAAGAAGTTAGGTGGGGGTCGGGCTGTCCGTAAAAGCCCGATTGGTGAGGGCTGATTAAAGTTTCACTTTATCGTATGTTGATTTTTGTGGAACTTTACAAAACTTTTACAAACAATTAAAACCGAATTAATAGTTTAGCAGTATTCTTATATCTGTAATCCTGTTATTTCCGGTTACTTCTAGGAGGAAGAACACGTGAAATGGATGCGTACACCGATTATAATTTTCGTACTATCGATATGGTTCCTCTGTTTTGAAATGTCTACTGCATTTGCTTTAAATGATATGGGAGAAGTGAGAGTTGATGGATCCTCAACGGTTTTTCCTATTATAGAAGCAGTAGCGGAGGAATATACAAAGGTGCATCCAGACGTGAAAATTTCCATCAGTGTTTCTGGAACTGGAGGAGGATTTAATCGTTTCAGTAAAGGAGAAGTAGATATAAATAATGCTTCGAGAGTAATGAAACAAGTCGAGAAAAATGAGATGAAGAAAAACTCTATTCAGTTCACACCTTTTGAGGTCGCTAACGATGGTCTTACAATCGTTGTGAATCGGCACAATACATGGGTAGACGATATGTCAGTAGACGAGTTACGTTTACTGTGGAGTGAAGATGGAAGAGAGAAGCGATGGTCACAAATTCATTCAACATGGCCACGTGAACAAGTGAAGTTTTATGCACCAGGCGTAGACTCTGGTACTTATGATTATTTTCAAAATGTCATCTTACAAAATCATCGCATTGTAAAAAAAATCTCTTTGTCTGAAGATGATCAAGTTATTATGCAAGGGGTAATGAATGATAAACATGCCATTGCTTTTGTAGGATATGCTTATTATATGGCTAATCGAGATAAGGTGAAAGCAATAAAAGTGAATGGTGTATTTCCGACGAAAGAGACCATTCAGTCAGGTAAGTATAAGCCGTTATCTAGGCCGCTACTTACTTATGTGAATAATGCATCTATCCGAAATAAAATGAATGTAGCAAACTATGTTGAGTTTATGATTCAGCATGTTGGTAACCTCGCTGAAGAGGTCGGGTATGTAAAATTAAGAAAAGAAAAATACAATGAACAGCTGCGTATGTTAACAGAAATAAAAAGGTAATGTCAGGGTGGAAAGGGGTTTTCATCTTTGGCTCATAATGACAAAAGTCAAATTACATTTTCTGTACAATATTTGATTGAAAGAAATACAAAACAAAGAAAAAAAACGCAGCGAATCAATCGAATAATGCCTTTGTTACTAAAAATAATTGCTAGCGTTTCTATTGTTACGACACTTGGAATTGTTTTTACGCTCTCTAATGAAACAATCATGTTTTTTCAAAAAATATCATTGTACTCCTTTTTGACGGAGAAAGAATGGTTACCGTTTTTTGAAAATCCTAAATTCGGTATATTACCACTTATATGTGGAACGTTCCTTGTAACAGCAATCGCTATGTTTGTAGCAATTCCTATCGGTTTAGCGTGTGCCGTATTTTTAAGCGAATATGCTTCAAATAGTGCACGGAAAATATTAAAGCCGATGTTAGAGCTATTAGCAGGTATCCCGACAATTGTATATGGTTTTTTTGCATTAACAATTGTTACGCCGCTTTTACAAAGGATTATACCAGATTTACAGTTTTTTAATGCGATTAGCCCAGGAATCGTTATCGGATTTATGATGATGCCTACAGTTGCATCTCTATCTGAAGACGCGATGAGAGCTGTGGTGAAAGGGACGAAAGAAGCTTCATTAGCACTCGGAGCGACGCGGTTTGAAATGGTAAAACAAGTGGTGTTTCCGTCCGCTTTTACAGGGATTATGGCAGCAATTATATTAGCGGCTTCGCGTGCAATTGGTGAAACGATGATTGTTGTAATTGCGGCAGGATCCACACCAAATGTATCGCTTGATCCGACACATTCTATTCAAACGTTAACAGCCTATATTGTGCAAGTAAGTTTAGGTGATGCTCCGCATGGAACGATTACGTATTACAGCATGTATGCTGTAGGCGCAACATTATTTTTGTTTACCTTTATTATGAACATCATTTCGCAGTCAATTATGCGCCGTTTTAGGAGGATGACATAATATGCGAATGTTGAATCATAAAAAAATACAAAAAAATATGGCATCACGCTTTTTAAAAGATCGAATTTACAAATTGTTATTTTATATAGCAATTTTATTTTCAATCGTAATTTTGTTTTTGTTACTGTTTCAAATTGTTGAAAAAGGTATAAGTTATCTTTCAATAGATTTCTTTACAAATTTCGCTTCACGTAATCCGAAAGAAGCTGGTATTGCTGCAGCTTTGTCAGGGACAATATTATTTATGAGTATTGTTATACCTGTTTCTTTTATATTTGGAGTTGGAACAGCATTTTATTTAGAGCAATATGCGAAGGAATCTCTATTTAAAAAAATAATAGAGATTAATAATCAAACGTTAGCAGGAGTACCATCCGTTGTATTTGGATTGCTTGGTTTAACTATTTTTGTATATGCTCTTCATTTAGGAGAGAGTATAGTTGCAGCAGCACTGACGATGAGTTTACTCGTCTTACCAACAGTTGTTGTGGCGAGTCAAGAAGCAATCCGATCAGTACCAAGTGCATTATTAGAGGGTTCTTACGGATTAGGTGCTACGAAGTGGCAAACGATGTATCAAATTGTATTGCCATATGCTTTCCCGGGGATTATAACGGGCTGTACGTTAGCGATATCAAGAGCAATTGGAGAAGCAGCACCACTATTAGTTATTGGGGCACTTGCGTTTGCAAATTATGTTCCATTTAGTATGTTTGATAGATTTACAGTTTTACCAATTCAAATTTTTAATTGGATGAGTAGGCCACAAGAAGAATTTCAGTATGTAGCAGCAGCTGGGATGATTGTTTTGTTAGGTTTGTTGCTATTTATCAATATATTTGTTTTATGGTTACGAAATCGAAAATAAGTTGGAAGTGGATGAAAGGGGAATTCAAATGGTAGCAACAGTAGTAAATGTACAGGTGAAAAACGAAGAGAAAATCGAGACTGCGCCAAAGAAAGTAGTATTTGATACGAAAAACTTAAATTTATGGTATGGGGAAGACCATGCTTTAAAAGATATTAATTTAAGTATTCATGAGAATGAAGTTACAGCAATTATCGGTCCAAGTGGCTGTGGTAAATCAACGTACTTAAAAACGTTAAATCGCATGGTAGAGTTAGTACCGATCGTTCGAACTACAGGTGTAATTGAATATAGAGAACGCAATATATTTGATAAATCATATCCAGTTGAAGAATTAAGAACGCACGTAGGAATGGTGTTCCAAAAGCCAAATCCATTTCCAAAATCTATTTATGAGAATGTAGCATACGGTCCAAAAATCCATGGTATCCGTGACAAAAAGACATTAGATGAAATTGTTGAGAAAAGTTTACGCGGAGCAGCGATTTGGGATGAGTTAAAAGATCGTTTGCACGATAATGCATACGGTTTATCTGGTGGACAGCAACAGCGTCTATGCATCGCACGTTGCTTAGCTATTGAGCCAGACGTTATTTTAATGGATGAGCCAACATCGGCACTAGATCCAATTTCAACATTAAAAGTAGAAGAATTAATTCAAGAGTTAAAGAAAGACTTTAGTATTGTTATCGTAACGCATAATATGCAACAAGCAGCGCGTATTTCAGACAAAACCGCTTTCTTCTTAAGCGGGGAAGTTGTGGAGTATACAGATACAAACAAATTATTTACGACGCCTTCAGATAAGCGTACAGAAGATTATATTACAGGTCGCTTTGGTTGATATCGTTGCAAAGCTAAGAGAAAATGCCCTCTTAACAGAGGGCATTTCTTATTTTTATCTCACTTTAATAGGGAAGTAATACCTTCTCTTTATCTTAAGGTTTATTACAAGCGTAAGAGGTTATGTAGGAGATTTATCCCGCTATTTGCGGGCAGTAAGACCCCACCTCAAAATTCAGCAAAAGTAAAGAAGTTAGGTGGGCGGGCGGCCTGTAAAAGCCCGATTGATGAGGGGTGATTAAAGTTTCACTTTGTATATAATGGCACATAATATTGAGGGGGAAGAAAAAATGGTAAGAGAACAGTTTCAAGGTGATTTAAAAGTGTTACAGCAAAAGGTGATTGAGCTTGGCGAATTAGCAAATGCGGCTTTATTGATTGCTATGGAAGGTCTGCATACAAGGGATGTAGAGAAAGCGTTAGAGGTCATTGATGGTGATTACCGTATGGATAATTTAGAAGAGGAAATAAACGATCTTGCGCTTATGCTCATTACGAAGCAGCAACCTGTAGCAAGTGACTTAAGAAGAATCTTTATTTCGATTAAAACAGCGACAGATTTAGAGCGTATTGCAGATCATGCTGTTAATATTGCAAAGGCTACAATTCGTCTTGGGGAAAAAGAAGTGGCTGTTAGTTTGCACAACCTGGATGAAATGTTTGCGGTTGCAAATAAGATGTTGCATTTAGCGTTAGAAGCATATGAACAAGAAAATTTAACTTTCGCGAAACAAATTGCTGAAATGGATGATTCCGTTGATGAAATATATGGAAAAGCAATTCGTGAGTTTATATCTTCAGTTCCGGAACAACCAGAAGCAATTACGCAAATTACACAATTATCATTTGTGGCGAGATATATTGAGCGTGTAGCAGACCATATTACAAATATTGCTGAAAATGTATTTTATTTAGTAAAAGGAAAGCATTATTTATTGAATGAGTAGGAATAAAAGTAGGTGATGAGAAATCACCTGCTTTTTTTAGTCAAAACATGACAAAAAAAGCTCGTTGTTTCCTTTAGTTTATGATGATAAGATGTATCATAATGTAATGGGAAAATTAGTATATATGTTGTTCGTTAATAAGTATTATTTATCAATTAATAGTAAGCGCTTTCTTGTCGTTTGAAACGTACGTTTTTATAGGTGGGAAATTTAATTATAGGGTCTTTTAAATGAGGATTCGTTTAACTAATCAAGTTTATGCTGCTAGTTCATGTGGGATAGAGAATATACATATGGTATATGGAGCTACTGAACATTATATAAGTGGAGGCTGAAGTATATGAAGGGGGTTATTTTAGCTGGAGGAAAAGGAAGACGCCTTAGACCATTAACATGTAATACTCCAAAGCCGATGTTACCATTATTAGAAAAACCAGTTTTAGAATACAATATTGAGTTATTACGCCAGCATGGTATTCGTGAAATTGCAATTACTGTTCAATATATGAGTACTACGATTAAGCGATATTTTGGTGATGGTAGTAAATGGGGAGTTAACTTGTATTATTTTGAAGACTCTCCTCCACTTGGTACAGCAGGGAGTATTAAACAAGCAGAACAATTTTTAGATGAAACATTTGTTGTAATAAGCGGGGATGCATTAACTGACTTTCAATTATCAGAAGGAATTAGGTTTCATGAACAAAAGAAAAGAATGGTAACAATGTTTGTGAAAGAAGTAGAAAATCCACTCTCATTTGGATTGGTTGTAATGAATAAAGACCAGGAGGTTACACGATATATAGAAAAGCCGGGTTGGAATGAGGTAGTATCTAATGTTGTGAATACAGGCATATATATTATGGAGCCAGAAATCTTTTCTTACATACCGCCTAGACAATTTTTTGATTTCAGTCATGATGTGTTTCCTTTATTGGCAAACAAAAATGTGTTATTCGCATATTTGTCAGAAGGTTATTGGTTAGATATCGGCACATTTAATCAATATCGACAAGCACAATTTGATTTGTTAACGAAAAAGTTACAAGTACCTATTCCTTATACGGAAGTATTACCGATGGTATGGATGGGAGAAGGGGTGACGATTGGGAAAGGGACAAAAATTCATGGCCCCTCTTTCATTGGAGAAGGAGCAAAGATTGGTACAGGAGCTGTAATTGAGCCATATTCTATTATTGGAAAAAATAGTATCATTTCAAATTATTCTCATCTTCAAAAAAGTATTGTTTTTGCAAATGCCCATATTGGAAAGTATTGTGAACTATTAGAAACGACAATAGGAGAGCGTACAATAGTTGAAGATGACGTTACACTGTTTCAAAAAAGCATTGTAGCGGATCACTGTCATATCGGGAGAAGTACGATAATTAAGCAAAAAGGAAAACTATGGCCTTATAAGGCGATTGATAGTCATTCGATAGTAGGAGCGGCTGGTATTCAAGAGAGTGAAATGAGTGCAGGGTGGTTACAAAAAAGCCGCATTGTAGGAAGAGGGAATGTTGAAATTACTCCCCAGTTTATCGTGAAGATTGCGATGGCGTATGGCTCTCTTTTTACAAAAGGAGAAAGTATATTAATTGGAAGTCAAGAAAATATAGAAACAACCTCTTATAAAAATTTATTTTTACATGCTATTCATGGTATAGGGATTCATACGATGGAATGCAAAGAAATGAACGAGTCACTTTTTCAATATAGTGTTCATCATTTGCAATGTGCAGGTGGGGTTTTCATTCAAGTGGAGAATGAGAATGAGATTGTTATAAAGTTGTATGGTCAAGCTGGCATGCCGTTAACGTATAAGCAGCAAAAAGAGATAGAACAAGTATATATGTCCGAATTGTTTTATTACGTGCATGAGAAAGAGATGGGGCGAAATAAGCTGGTTCATGTTTCTATGAATGAGTATATAGAAGTTATATTGGGGCATATTGATATCGAGAAAATACAGATGCAGAAGTTTCATCTTCTTATTAATAAGAGAAATGATACGTTGCAACATTTACTTATGCTCTTTCTACAAAGACTTGGTTGTACAGTTACATGGATTTATGCAAGTGAACAAAAAGATCATGTGAAAGCTTTGATGAAATCAAGTAAAGCGAATATGGCTCTTATGTTTTCTGAGCAAGGAAATCATTTCGAGTTATACGATAAACATAGTAATATTTACCAGGGTACAGATTTAGAAGAGGTAGATATTCCAGATTTCTTACTCGAATCTACAGGAAATATTTACCCAATGTCTTTGAAATTAGGAGAATGTTATCTTTGGTTTTATACGCAGGATGAAAGGAAGTCGTTTCAAGTAAGGTGGAAGCGAGATATTTTATATCGAATTGGAAAATTATTTGAGCTAATAGCATTGCAAGGAAAAACGTTTCTCAGCATAGTAGAGCAATCACCTCCGCTCTATTTACTTTATGATGAAGTGGTATGTTCATGGAATGAAAAAGGGAAAATTATGAGGAAATTATTGGATGATATTGAAAGGAAGGGAGAAGGCATATTTGAAGGAGTACAGTTCAAATATACTGAAAAAGAGTGGTCTTATATCGTTTCTGACACAAAACAACCAAAATTTTTAGTGTATTCACATGCTAGAAACCCAGTAATAGCAAGGGAAAACATGAAAAATATTATAGAAAAAATTAGACAATATCAAAAGGTGTAGAATTTTTATTTTAAAAGTGGTATTATAGTATAGTCTGATTTAAGTTATTAGTACTGGAGGGAAATAAGAATGCGTGTGAATATTACTCTAGCATGTACAGAATGCGGAGATCGTAACTATATCTCAAAGAAAAATAAACGTAACAACGCTGAGCGTATCGAGCTTAAAAAGTATTGCAAGCGTGACAAGAAGTCTACGTTACACCGTGAAACAAAGTAAGCAGTAGGAATATTTTCCTACTGTTTCTTTTTTTATTCGATTCCTATGTTAAAAGTGATACACTATCATCATAGAGTAAAGTGTCACTGTAAGGAGGAGAATGTGTGAAAGAAGAGAAAGTGCGTTTGCGTAAACAAATAATAGAACACATGAATTCTTTATCAGAAGAACAGTATACAACTTTATCAGAACAGATTGCATTTTCGTTGTATGCGCAAAAAGAGTGGGTTGAAGCTAAAACAATTGGAATTACTCTTTCAATGGAAAATGAAGTGAATACATATCCTATTATCGAAAAAGCTTGGGAAGAAGGAAAGAAAGTTGTAGTTCCTAAGTGTAATAAAGGAACAAGAACGATGTCCTTCCGGAAAATTAGTGATTTTGATCAATTAGAAACGGTGTATATGAATTTACGTGAACCGATTCCGGGACTTACGGAAGAAGTCAGTGCGGATGACATTGATCTTCAAATTGTGCCAGGCGTAGCTTATACAGAGCGAGGAGAACGGATTGGATACGGCGGGGGCTATTATGATCGTTATCTCGTGCATTATAAAGGGAAAACGCTATCATTAGCATATGATTTTCAAATGGTAAAACACATTCCGGTAGAGCCATTTGATAAAAATATAGAAAAAATTATTACAGAAAAAGGAACAATGCTTATAAATGAGCTTGTATAGACAAATAAAAATTGACGAGACTTTTTCTTCTTGATTATAATAAAATATGTGAACGTTTTCTTATTATAATTTTTATAGTAAGTGAGCATAGAGGGTGATGAAATGGTATCTATTTATGATATTCAGCAATTGCTAAAGAAATTTGGTACGATTATTTATACGGGAGATCGAATTGCAGATTTACAATTAATGCAAGATGAATTGCGTGAATTAAATCAATCACAGCTAATCGATCCACAAGACTATCAAACAGCTTTATTTTTATTGAAGCAAGAAATTCAAAAAGAGCTAAATAAGAATTAGATAAAGGTAGGTAAGCAACATGGAAGAGAAATGGTTAGTTGGTGTTGACCTTGGTGGTACAACGATTAAATTAGCATTTATTAATGTATACGGCGAAATTTTACATAAGTGGGAAATCCCTACAAATACAGGTGAGCAAGGAAAACATATTACACTTGATGTTGCGAAAGCAATTGATAAAAAGCTAGAAGAATTAGGCGAATTGAAGAGCAAGTTAATTGGTATTGGTATGGGAGCTCCTGGCCCTGTACATGTGGCATCTGGAATGATTTATGAAGCGGTTAATTTAGGGTGGAAAAACTATCCGCTAAAAGATTTATTAGAAGTAGAAACAGGATTACCTGTTGTTATTGATAATGATGCAAACTTAGCAGCGCTTGGTGAAATGTGGAAAGGTGCTGGTGAAGGTGCAAAAGATTTAATCTGCATGACACTTGGTACGGGCGTTGGTGGTGGTGTAATCGCCAATGGTGAGATTGTACACGGCGTGAGTGGTGCTGCTGGTGAGATTGGACATATTACAGTAGTTACAGAAAATGCTTTCCCATGTAATTGCGGGAAGTCTGGTTGCTTAGAAACAGTAGCATCTGCGACAGGTATTGTACGTGTTGCTATGCAAAAAATACAAGAGACTAATAAAGAAAGCATGTTGCGTTCTATGTTAGCTGAAGAAGGACGTATTACATCAAAAGATGTCTTTGAAGCACTTGGACAAGGTGATGAATTAGCAGGCGAAGTAGTAGAAAAGGTAGCTTCTTATTTAGGGTTAGCTGTAGCGAACCTATCTAGTACGTTGAACCCAGAGAAAATTGTTATTGGTGGAGGCGTGTCTAAAGCTGGAGATGCGCTATTAGAACCAATTCAACGCTATTTCGAGCAATACGCTTTCTCACGTGCTGTAAAGAGCACGAAGTTAGCTATTGCAACACTTGGTAATGATGCAGGTGTTATCGGAGGAGCTTGGCTTGTAAAAAAGCACAAATACGAAGCGAAGATGATATAAGTTTTGAAATATGAAAAGAGGAAGGGGGAACCCTTCCTCTTTTTGTGTGAAATCTCGATGAAGAATAAAGTGTAAACGAATTAAGCTGCTGGTGGATACCCGTTATATAGAACAGTCATGATCGTAAACCATCCGAAAACGAGTACAGTTGCAATTGCAAAGCCGCTCGCGAAAAAGTTTTTTTCACGAAGTGTTCTAAGCGTAGCAAATACAGCTAACAGAGTGACAAGTGTAAAAATAATAACAAGGCCCATGCAATATCCTCCTCTGTCTACCCATTTCTTATTATGAGTTTTTGGAATATTTACTCTTTTATATTGTACATGTTTTAAAAATGATTGTCGAGATAGCATCCTTTCTTTTCCTAAGAGAAAGAAATGTTGTATCATTAAAAGTAAGTTTAATAACTGGAGGAGATTTTCATATGAAATGGATACAAATGCCGTTAGGCCCATTACAAACAAATGCTTATATTTTAATGAACGATCAAAAAGAGTGCATTATCTTTGACCCTGGGCACGAAGGTGAAAAGCTCGTTACATATTTACAAGAAGAACAATTAAAACCATTGGCTGTTTTATTAACGCATGCTCACTTTGATCATATCGGTGCTGTTGATGCGGTAAGAGACGCTTTTCATATTCCTGTATACGTACATAAAGAAGAAGCAGATTGGTTAGGAGATGCAACTGTAAACGGCTCTCAAATTTTTATGATGAACCGCAGTATTACAGCAAAACCAGCGGATCATATTATTGATGCAGAAGGTACATTAACAATTGGATCATTTAATTTTGAAATTTTTGAGACGCCAGGACATTCTCCAGGAAGTATTTCTTATTATAGTAAAGAGGCAAATGCTGTATTCTCAGGAGATGTATTGTTCCAAATGAGCATTGGAAGAACAGATTTGCCTGGTGGAAGTTTTGCTGAATTAATTGGAAGTATTGAAGAGAAATTATTTGTATTACCAGATGAGACAGCGGTGTTATGTGGACATGGTCCAGAAACAAGCATTGGTTTTGAAAAAGAAAATAATCCGTTTTTACAATAAGGAGTCATTATGGGAATGGAGCTCATTTTAAGAGAATGGATGGGGAAAGAAAAGGATTATTCAATTTCATATAGTACGTATATGAACCTTGTATTGTATACAGAAGGTCATGGATATTATATGAAAGAACGTGAAAAGATTGGAAGACAAGGGGATTTTTTTACAAGTAGCAATGTATCCTCTGTTTTTGCAAAAACTTTTGCTAAACTTTTTATTCGTCTTGTTGAAAATGGTGAAGTTGCTTCGAATATTTGTGAGGTTGGTGGGGGAACTGGAAAGTTTGCCTATGATGTTTTACAAGAATGGAAGCAATTATCTCCAAAAACCTTTATTGATTTAAACTATTCAATGATTGAAGTGAGCCCTTTTCATAGGAAATTACAGCAGGAGCAGCTTGGCTCATTTTCTAATGTATCGTACTATACCTCCTATAGTGAAATGGGAGATTCTTTCGAGGGAATTCTCTTTTCGAATGAGTTGTTTGATGCATTTCCTGTTGAAATAATTGAGAAAAGAAATGGTATGTTGTATGAAGTGCGTATTACATATACAGAGGAAGGAAACCTTTCAGAAGTATGTAGGCCGTTAGATAAAAGAATTGGTCGATATTTATTGAAATATAATATTCATATTGCTGAAGGGCAACGTTTTGAAGTACCAATTGTGATGGAGGAGTATATAAAAGAAATCGCGAAATGGTTTCAAAAAGGTATATGTATTACAGTTGATTACGGATACACAAAAGAAGAATGGATGCATCCAGCACACCGTGAAGGAAGTTTGCGAGGTTATTATCAGCATAAGCTAATACGTAACCCACTAGCGCATCCAGGTGAAATGGATCTTACTACTCATATTCATTGGGACGAGCTAAAGGAGATGTTTAGTATGCAAGGAATGAGTGCAGTATGGCATAAGAAACAATCTGAGTTCTTGTTAGCTGCAGGGATATTAGAACAGCTTACGAGCCATCAAGATATGAATCCTTTTTCTGAAACACAAAAACAAAATCGAGCAGTTCGTTCTATGATTTTGAATGGAGGAGTAGGGAGTGCGTTTGATGTTGTTATACATACAAAAGATATGCAACATTTACATTTGGAGCGGTATGTAACAATATAAAAAACAAGACACAGTATATACTGTGTCTTGTTTTTTAATACGACTTATGTAGTATTATATATTTCCTCTCATGATATATATTTATATTAAAGATATGAGATAAAAAATATAGAATACGTTCTTTTTCTTCGATTATTAGTCCCTAACCTAATAATACGCGAACGAGTTGAATTATTGTTTCGTTCTCTACTTTGTAATAAATTTCCAATCCTTTTCTTTCACTAGAAACGATTTTAGCGCTTTTTAATTTTGCTAAATGCTGTGAAATTGTAG
Source organism: Bacillus sp. 196mf (assembly GCF_003217275.1). Lineage (NCBI taxonomy): Bacteria > Bacillati > Bacillota > Bacilli > Caryophanales > Bacillaceae > Bacillus > Bacillus sp. 196mf. The sequence goes on along the minus strand of NZ_QJTG01000006.1, from coordinate 201,352 downwards.
ATTGTGGCATGTTTAAGCCAGTGTACATTGTAGAAACGTTGCTTGGACCGCGCTCAATTAATCCTTTTACGATACATAAACGAACAGGATGAGCCAGCACTTTTAATAATTCTGCATTACTTTCATATAGTTCTAATTCTTTTTGAAAGGTTTCTAACATGTTCTTTTCCACCTCCGTGTGAGCTATTATACCATACTATACATACCAAAAATTTAAAGAAAAGAAAATAGTTGTTGCAGAAAAAAAGTCCTAAAGTAAAGAAATTGTAAGAAAAGAGACCATGATGTAAATAAAATAGGTAAATTAGCACGTTTTTGTAAAATGACATTTTTGGGTGAAAATTTCGATTCGTTTTAAAAATTGAAAGATATAGATATATTTGTAACACAATTTTATCATGATTTTCTTATTCTTTCAAATGAATATACGAAATTTTTAAAATAATATGACAAAGGAATTATAATGATATATATAGAATATAAAACAGGTTAAAAGAAAAGAAGCTGAATGTAATTCGCTTCTTTATGGTGATAATGAAATATTTGATTACGGCTGATAAATCTTAGGATAATCAAGTCATTAGTCATTTATTCTAAAATTCATCTTTTAGCAACGTTAAAAATCTGTGATTCCATATGTTCTCGTAAAAATCAATTGTCTCTTTTGCGGACATAAAAGGATTATTCAACGTAGAGGTTGTTTTCTGTATCATAAAGTTTTCGTATCCCAGTCCGTGGGCAAACTTAATCGTAGCATCCATACAGTACTCTGTTTGGGCACCGCAAAATTCAATGCGATTTACAGATAATTGATCTAAAATTTCTTTTAAGTTTGTTTTATAAAATGAATTAGCATGTGTTTTTCTTACAAAAAAATCTTGTTCTTGAACATCAAGATCGGTATGAATAGCCCAAAGTTCTTTCTCGGGTACTAAATCATCATCACAATGTTGAACAAAAAGGATTGGTTTATTTAATTTTCTGTATGAAGAAATTCTTTTATTTACTTTTGTTAGTAAGTTCTGTAAATCAAATAAATGCTCTCCGCCATAACATACGCCATTTTGTAAATCGATAACGATTAAAATATCTGCACAAGTATCCATTATTTTTACCCCTTTTTTATTTTTTAATATATCAATTAATCAATTATTTAGAAATAGATGATATACTTTTATTTTTTATGGACTATAAGAAAAATTTCAAATGACTATAACTAAATCGCATAAAAAGAAGATATGAAAACCTATTCTCATATCTTCTTTTTTCTCTATGCATTTACAGGTTCTTCTACATAAGAAAGGGCATTTTCAAAATCGGATATTAAATCGTTAACATTTTCAAGACCGACTGATAACCGAAGTAATGAATTAGAGATTCCTCTTTCATCACGAGCTTCTTGCGACAGTGCTGCATGTGACATTTTTGCTGGATAAGAAAGAATTGACTCTACAGCTCCTAAACTAACTGCAAAAACAGGTAATTTTACTTTTGATAAAAATTGGCGGAGTGCATCTTCTGACTGCAAAGTAAATGATAAGACTGCTCCAGCTGATGTTGCTTGAGATTGTTGAATATCAAATCCGAGATGTGTTTGTAATCCCGGATAATAGACATTTTGTACTTTAGTGTGCTCTTGTAAATAATGTGCAATTTTATTGGCATTTTTAGCTGAATGCTCGAGGCGTACATGTAATGTTTTTAGACCGCGAAGTACGAGAGAACAATCTTGAGGTCCTAAAATAGCACCGAATGCATTTTGTAAAAATCCAAGCTTTTGAGCGAGTTCTGCATCTTTTACTACTGCTAATCCGGCAGTAACATCACTATGCCCAGCAATAAATTTTGTGGCACTATGAAGAACAACATCAGCTCCAAGTTCAAGTGGTTTTTGGAATAGTGGTGTCAAAAATGTATTATCAACAAAAGTAAGAGCCCCAATAGATTTTGCAAGTTTAGAAACCTCGCGAATATCTGTTACCTTTAAAAGTGGATTAGAAGGTGTTTCTACATAAAAGAGCTTTGTATTTGGTTTAATGCTTTGTTTTATTTCTTCTAAATTGGTCATATCAACAAATGTATGTGAAACACCGTAACGGGAGAGTACCTCAGTTATCACTCGGTAAGTTCCTCCGTATACATCTTCTGAAATGAGTACGTGATCACCTTGTGAAAGAAGGAGGAATGCAGTGGAAATCGCTGCAATGCCTGATGCAAAGGCGAATCCCTTTGTTCCACCTTCTAATAAAGCAATGATATCTTCAAGAGCTTCACGAGTTGGATTTCCTGACCTGCTATAGTCATATTTTCCGAACGTATCTACATCAAACTGGTGAAAAGTTGATGTGTTATAGATAGGAACGTTCACAGCTCCTGTTTGCGAGTCATGTTTATATTGGTTGTGTAGTAAGAGTGTATCTATAGAATAACTCATATTCTTACACCTTCTTTTACAAGTTTAATGGCTTGCTTTAAGTCTTGAATTAAATCGTTACTATTTTCAATGCCAACGGAGAATCGAAGAAGACGATTACATACACCGTTTGCTGTTCTAATTTCTTCAGGAATATCAGCATGTGTTTGCGTTGCTGGATAAGTCATTAAACTTTCTACACCACCAAGACTTTCGGCAAATGTAATTAAGGATAAAGATTGTAAGAATGGATTAATCCAAGCTTCATCTTTAAGGCGAAATGAAATCATGCCGCCTCTTCCAGGATAAAATACATCTGTCACCCCGTCTTCATCATTTAAATATGCAACAACTGCTTTCGCATTTTCTTCATGCTGTCTCATGCGAAGCGCTAACGTTTTCATACCGCGAATTAATAACCATGAGTCAAATGGGCTTAAAACTGCACCTGATGCATTATGATAATGAGCGATTTCTTCACAAAGTTCCTTTCCTTTTGCAACGACAAGTCCGCTTAGTACATCGTTATGTCCCCCTAAATATTTCGTTGCGCTGTGAAGTACAATGTCAGCACCTTCTGTTAATGGTTGCTGTATATAAGGTGTGTAGAATGTGTTGTCTACAATAAGAAGTAGTCCGTGCCTTTTCGCTACAGTTGCGACAGCAGCAATATCAGTAACTTGCATTAATGGATTAGTTGGAGTTTCTATGAAAATAGCCTTCGTTTCAGTTGTGATAGCTTGCTCAATTTGTTTAATAGACTGTGTATTTACGTATCTACATCGAACATTCCACTTTTTTTCATGTTCAGAAAATAATCGATACGTTCCACCGTATAAATCTTCAGATACAATAAGTTCGTCTCCAGAGCGGAATAGAGAAAGGACGAGGAGAACAGCCGCCATCCCTGAACTACAGGCATAACCTTGTTCGCCATATTCTAAGTCTGCGATTGCCTGTTCTAAAAGACCTCGAGTTGGATTGCCAGTTCGTGAATAGTCAAAGCCAGTAGATTTACCAATTCCTTCATGACGATAAGCGGTTGAGAAATAAACTGGTGGATTAACCGTTCCAGTTGTAGTTTCACTGCGATTGCCGATTTGTGCTAGTTTTGTTTCGATTGTTGACATGTGAAAATTCCTCCTTTTTAAATTGAAACATTAAGTGAATATAAAATAAAAAAAGCCTTCTAAGAAGAAGGCTTTCGGTTTGAATAGAGTCTTCTTCTCATCTGTCAAATCTTTCACAATTTGCTGGAATTAGCACCTTATTAACAAAATGTTAATGGTTGCTGAGGCGTCACAGGGCCAGTCCCTCTACCTCTCTAGATAAGAATGTTCGTATGAAATTTTTATTATGTTTTTAACTTTACAACAAAAGATAATTGAATTGCAAATTTATTTTGAAAAATTTTTATTTTTCCGCAAGTGTCATTGACTTTTACTTTTGTGCATGCTAAATTTATTAAAAAATTAACAAACATTGTTAAAAGGGGAACGCATTTCCTTTTAGCTACATAAATAAAATAATAAAGACAACTCTTATTGAGAGCGGTGGAGGGAAAGGCCCTGTGAAACCCGGCAACCTTCAAACGAAATGTTTGAAACGGTGCTAATACCTGCAAAACGAATGTTTTGCATAATAAGAGGAGGAACGATTATGTCCCCCTCTTCAAAGTGAAGAGGGGGTTTTTATATTGATAGAAATGAGGGAGATTCGTGAAATTACTAGATTTATTATCAAAAGGAATTGTAATAGGTGATGGTGCGGTTGGGACGTTATTGCATTCACATGGCTTGCAAAGTAGCTTTGAAGAATTGAATGTATCTGATCCAGACTTAATTATATCGATTCATAAACAATATGTAGCTGCTGGAGCAGATGTAATTCAAACGAATACGTATGGAGCAAATGAGGCGAAATTACGTATGTACGGCTTAGAAAATCAAGTTACAGAAATTAATAGAGCGGCAGTAAAACTGGCGAAAGCATCTGTGACAGATAAAAATGCAATTTTAGGAACAATTGGTGGTATGAAACATATCGGAGCCGTTACAACGACTGATATGGAAAGGGAGTTTATGCTACTTGAACAGGCAGGGGCTTTACTAGAAGAACAGGTTGATGGATTACTATTAGAAACTTTTTACGATGAATTTGAATTACTTCATGCTGTTAAAGTATTGCGTAAGCAAACGAACATTCCAATTGTTGCTCAATTAGCGTTACATGAAGCAGGTACGACTCAAAATGGAAATGATGTCAATGAAATATTAAAGCAACTTATAGATTACGGTGCAAATGTTGTTGGATTAAATTGTCAACTAGGGCCGCTTCATATGACGGAGGCTTTCAAAATGATATCGATTCCGCAAAATGGCTATTTATCAGCATACCCAAATGCAGGTCTCCCGAATTATGTGGAGGGACGTTACGTATATGAGGGAAGCCCAGCTTATTTTGAGGCGATGACGCCGAGATTTATTGAGCAAGGTATTCGGTTATTAGGTGGTTGTTGTGGTACGACTCCAGAACATATTCAAAGTATGAAGCACGCTGTTGCGAATGTTACACCTGTAATAGAAAAAGACACCATTCAAAGGCCGAAAGTTGTTCATACGCATGAGAAACGTTCGAAGGCTCACGTCACTCTAGCAGAGAAAGCGAAAAAACAAACGACAGTTGTAGTGGAATTAGATCCACCGAAAACGTTAGATACACAGCGGTTTTTTGAAGGAGCAAGAGCTTTAAAAAGAGCGGGAGCAGATGCTATTACTCTAGCAGATAATTCATTAGCATCGCCTCGTATTTCTAATATGGCAATGGGTGCGTTATTAACGAAGCATGATATCCCGGTATTGACACATTTAACGTGTAGGGATCATAACGTCATTGGACTACAATCTCATTTGTTAGGTTTATCGGCGTTAGGGATGGAAGAAGTGTTAGCTTTAACTGGTGATCCAGCGCGCGTTGGTGATTTTCCTGGTGCAACTTCTGTATACGATTTGTCCTCTATTGAGCTCATTAAAATGATTAAAGAAATGAACGATGGACGTTCAATTTTAGGGAAATCAATTGGACCGGCGACAAGGTTTTCTGTAGGCGGCGCATTTAATCCTCACGTGAGGCACTTAAAAGCAGCGGTTAAGCGAATGGAACGAAAAATAGATGCTGGAGCGGAATATTTTTTAACTCAGCCAATTTACGATATCGCGTTAATTGAAGAAGTGTATGAAGCGACAAAGCATTTGGAACAACCTATTTTTATTGGAATTATGCCGTTAGTAAGTAAGCGGAATGCAGATTTTCTTCATTTTGAGGTACCGGGTATTACTCTTCCAGAAGAAATAAGAGAGAGAATGGATGGACACGAAACGAAAGAGGCGGCAATTGAGGAAGGGATTCGCATTTCGCAAGAATTGATCGACGCAGCGATGAAATATTTTAATGGTATTTATCTTATTACACCATTTTTAAAATATGAAATTACAGAACATCTTGTTAAATATGTAAGAGAAAAGCAAGAAGTGAAAGAAGGTATTAATTGATGAAGTGTATAGAAGAAAAATTACAAAATAGCATTTTAATATTAGATGGTGCAATGGGAACAATGATTCAGCAAGAGGATTTAACTGCTGAAGATTTCGGAGGAGAAGAGTACGAGGGCTGTAATGAATATTTAGTAGAAACAAGACCAGACGTTATTTTAAAGATTCATAAAGCTTATATTGAAGCTGGAGCGGATATTATTGAAACAAATACATTTGGGGCAACGAATATTGTACTAAGTGATTATGAGCTGTCTCATTTAGATGAAGAACTAAATGAAAAGGCAGCACTTTTGGCGAAGCAAGCTGTTAAAGAAAGCGGTAAGGAAGTATATGTTGCGGGAGCGATGGGACCAACAACGAAAGCAATTAGTGTTACTGGTGGTGTGACTTTTGAAGAATTGATTGAGGCTTATACAAGGCAGGCACGAGGATTATTAAAAGGAGAAGTTGATGTATTACTCGTTGAGACGAGTCAAGATATGCGTAACGTGAAAGCAGCTTATATTGGAATTCAAGCTGCTTTTGAAGAACTGAAAAAAACGGTTCCTATTATGATTTCAGGAACGATTGAGCCAATGGGAACGACTCTGGCTGGGCAAACAATTGAAGCTTTTTATTTATCAGTAGAACATATGAAACCATTATCTGTTGGGTTAAATTGTGCGACTGGTCCGGAGTTTATGAGGGACCATATTCGTTCACTATCTGATTTATCGGAGTGTTACATTTCTTGTTATCCAAATGCAGGTCTTCCTGATGAAGATGGACATTACCATGAGTCTCCATCTTCTCTCGCTGAAAAGGTGAAGCGATTTGCTGAAGAAGGATGGGTTAATATTATCGGTGGTTGTTGTGGCACGACACCAGAACATATAAAAGCAATGAAAGAAGCACTAGCATCTCTTAAGCCTCGTGACCATCATGAGAGAGAAGGACATGGAATTAGTGGATTAGAGGCACTGCAATATGATGAGTCTATGAGACCGTTATTTGTAGGTGAAAGAACGAATGTTATTGGATCACGTAAATTTAAACGATTAGTAGCAGAAGGGAAATTTGAAGAGGCTGCTGAAGTGGCAAGAGCGCAAGTGAAGAAAAATGCTCATATTATTGATATTTGTATGGCAGATCCTGATCGTGATGAAATAGAAGATATGGAGAAATTTTTGACAGAAGTTACGAAAGTGTTAAAAGTACCGATTATGATTGATTCAACGGATGAAAATGTTATGGCAAGAGCACTTACTTATATTCAAGGAAAAGCTGTTATCAACTCTATTAATTTAGAAGATGGAGAAGAGCGTTTTGAAAAGGTAACACCGCTTCTTCGTAAGTATGGTGCTGCAATTGTAGTTGGTACAATCGATGAAGATGGTATGGCAGTAAGTGCTGAAAGAAAATTAGAAATTGCAAAAAGAAGTTACGAATTATTAACGACGAAATATGGGATACGCCCGTCAGATATTATTTTTGATGCACTTGTGTTTCCAGTAGGGACAGGTGATGAAGAATATATTGGTTCAGCGGCAGCGACTATAGAGGGCATTCGCCTTATTAAAGAAGCGTTACCAGAGTGTTTAACGATTTTAGGTGTAAGTAACATATCATTTGGTTTACCACCGGCTGGACGTGAAGTATTGAATTCCGTCTTTTTATATCATGCTACGAAGGCTGGATTAGATTACGCGATTGTTAATACGGAAAAATTAGAACGCTATGCGTCGATTCCAGAGGAAGAAAAACACCTTGCAGATGCATTACTGTTTGAAACGACGAAAGAGACGTTAGAAGAATTTACAAACTTTTACCGAGTCGCTAAAAAGAAAGATGTCGTTGTGCAAGAAACGTTAACGCTAGATGAACGACTAGCAAATTATATTGTAGAAGGTACGAAACAAGGATTACACGAGGATTTAAGTCTTGCACTTGAAGAAGGAAGAAAACCTCTTGATATTATTAACGGTCCGCTTATGACAGGGATGGATGAGGTAGGACGACTATTTAATAATAATGAACTTATTGTTGCTGAAGTATTGCAAAGTGCCGAAAGTATGAAAGCTGCTGTAAGTTATTTAGAGCCACATATGGAATCTAGCGATAGTGCAAAAAAAGGGAAAGTATTATTAGCAACTGTAAAAGGTGATGTGCATGATATTGGGAAAAATCTCGTTGAAATTATTTTAGCGAATAACGGATATGAGATTATTAATTTAGGAATTAATGTACGTTCGGATCGAATTGTTCAAGAAGTACAAGAAAAGAAGCCGGACATTATAGGCCTTTCAGGTTTATTAGTAAAATCAGCGCAACAAATGGTAACGACTGCTGAAGATTTAAAAGCAGCAAATATTGATGTTCCCATTGTTGTAGGTGGTGCAGCGTTAACGAGAAAGTTTACAGATAATCGGATTTCACCATCATATAAAGGGCTCGTTTGTTATGCGAGTGATGCGATGACGGGGCTCGATATTATTAATAAGCTTCAAAAAGAAGAAGAGCGTGAGAAGATGAAACAGGATAAAAAAGAACGTCATCTTCATATCGTAAAAAAAGAGGAGAAGAAAGTAGAAATTCCAGCAGTAATTGAGCCATTACCGAAGGCTGAGGTTATGGTGCCTGATTCAACAAAACGAATTGTATTACGTGATATTCCGGCTCTTCATCTCGCTCCATTTTTAAATAGACAAATGCTACTTGGGCATCACCTTGGATTAAAAGGAAATGTGAAGAAGCTTTTGAAAGAGGGAGATAAGAGAGCACATGAATTAAATGATTTAATAGATGAATTATTGCAGGAAGGACAATCTTGGTTAAAGCCGAAAGCAGTGTATCAATTTTTCCCAGCGCAAAGAGACGGACAAAACATTGTAATATATGATCCAGAAGATCATACGCGTGTTATAGAGCGTTTCACATTCCCTAGACAAGGAAAGGCTCCCTATCGTACTTTAGGCGATTATTTGCGCCCAATTGGAGATGAGATGGACTATGTTGCTTTCTTATCTGTTACGGTTGGGGAAGGAGTTCGGGACATTGCTGAAGAGTGGAAGGCGAAAGGTGATTACTTACGTAGTCATGCCATTCAATCGTTAGCGCTTGAATTAGCAGAAGGACTTGCTGAAAAAACACATATGCTCATTCGTGACCGCTGGGGCATTCCAGACTCACCTGAACTGACGATGGAAGAACGTTTCCGTACGAAATATAGAGGAATACGCGTGTCATTTGGTTATCCGGCGTGTCCAGAACTTGCAGATCAAGAAAAGCTATTTCGCTTAATTCATCCAGAGGAAATAGGTATTTCATTAACAGAAGGATTCATGATGGAGCCAGAAGCGTCCGTAACGGCTATGGTATTTTCTCACCCTGAGGCAAGATATTTTAGTGTATTATAGTCTAGAAGGGGGAGACGTATGAAGAAAATAGTCTTTACAGGTGGCGGTTCGGCAGGACATGTAACACCTAATTTAGCCATTATCCCATATTTACAGGAAGACAACTGGGATATCTCTTATATTGGTTCTCACCAAGGTATTGAGAAAACGATTATAGAAAAGGAAGGCATTCCCTACTATAGTATTTCGAGTGGAAAGCTACGTCGTTATTTTGATTTAAAAAATATAAAAGATCCTTTTCTTGTAATGAAGGGGGTTATGGATGCGTATGTAAGAATTCGAAAACTAAAACCAGATGTGATTTTTTCAAAAGGCGGTTTCGTATCCGTACCAGTCGTAATTGGAGGATGGCTAAATAGAGTACCAGTTTTATTACATGAATCTGATATGACGCCAGGACTAGCAAATAAAATTGCGCTTCGTTTTGCTTCGAAAATATTTGTTACATTTGAAGAAGCGGCGAAACATTTACCGAGAGAAAAAGTAATATATACGGGATCTCCTGTACGTGAAGAAGTGCTGAAGGGAAATCGTGAAACAGGTTTAGCATTTTTAGGTTTTTCACGTAAAAAGCCAGTTATTACGATTATGGGAGGTAGCTTGGGCGCGAAAAAAATTAATGATACGGCTCGAGAAGCATTACCAGAACTTCTTAAAAAGTATCAAATTGTTCACCTTTGCGGAAAAGGTAACCTTGATGAAAGTTTACAAAATAAAGAAGGATATAGACAATTTGAATATGTACATGGAGAACTGCCAGATATATTAGCGGTAACAGATTTTGTTATTTCACGCGCGGGCTCCAACGCAATTTTTGAATTTTTAACATTACAAAAGCCGATGGTTTTAATTCCATTATCGAAATTTGCAAGCCGTGGAGATCAAATATTAAATGCAGAGTCCTTTGAAAGGCAAGGGTATGCCTCCGTATTATATGAAGAAGATGTAACTGTAAAATCTCTTATAAAGTATGTCGAAGAATTGAATCAAAATAATGAGAAGTATAAAACAGCACTAAAAAAATATAATGGAAAAGAAGCAATTAAAACAATCATTCAAAATATTTCAGAGGCATGATGAAACAATCATGCCTCTTTTAGTAGGGTGAAAGATTCCAAGAATTGATATTTTTATGTTACAATAAAGTGAAACTTTAATCAGTTGGGGGCATCCTCCATCTAACTTCTTTGCTTTCACTGGAATTTGAGGAGGGGGTTTTACTGCCCTCAAATAGCGGGATAACAAATGGGTTAATAGGGAAATTCCAATTAATGAAGCGTGAAAATACGAATGGATTAGGAGTGACTGTGTTGGAGCTAAGTCTCTATGAAAATACTGCACTTATTATATGCTTTGTGTTGTACGTTGGTAGTGTTATTGTTTATATTTCAAGGAAATTTTCGCAAGAAAGAGAGCTTGAAAAATCAGAGATAACAGCTGAACTAGAAATGTTAGCTGATGAAAGTTATAAAAAACAAAAAATAAAAGAAGACCATGAAGCATCCCATCATTTAAACGCAAATAAGTTTTAAAGATGGGGATTTTTTTTGAAGTTGTTCTTTATTATAGCTATAACAATTAACGCTAAAAAGGAGTTTCCCCATACATAATGAAGGAGTGTATATAAATGAATTTTTATATCGCCTCAGGTTTCCAAAATAAACATCTTGTATGTTCCGTAGCAAATGAACTGAAACATGCAGGATGGCACCATACATATGATTGGACCAAAAACGAAAGAGCAGTGAATCAAGAACAATTAAGAGAAATTGGTCAGGCAGAAAAAAATGCTGTAAAAGAAGCGGATGTGTTTTTACTTATATTAGATGGCGGAAACGGGAGCCATACAGAGTTTGGAATGGCGATTGCACTAGAGAAAACGATATATGTATATCATGCAGGAAACCCGCTCCAAACAACGTTCTATCACTTGCCAGAAATAAATATTTTTGAAGGAGATGTAGCTGAGTTTGCATCTTATGTTATGAATCATGTGAAATAATAGTAACTACCTAAAAGGTTATAAAAGTGATCTTTTGGGTACAGTGATGATAAGAAACGTATATAAAGGAGTACATAATATGAAATTAGAAAATGGATGGGAAACGAGCTTTTTAGAAGTCGTACAAAATAGTGAATTTAAGAAAGAGGCACTTCTTAGTCAATTGCTTTGTCAGGATAGTGAAGAAGTAGAAGAGCTTGTGGATGATTACGGCTACGAAGAACTTGTTGAACGTGAACATGATGATGAGTTAGCTGAAATCTTAGGAGAAGAACTTTTTAGTGAGATGGAACGCCAAGTATTCTTATCTTCAAACCCAGAAGAAAAACTTATTGCATTCGTCAATGGATTAGGTTTTCATGTGTTAGATTGGATCGTTCTTCTTGAAACAGAATTTGGCATTGATAGTGCAACCTTTACATCAGATGCTGTAAAGGTGTTAGAAAAGCGTTTCAGACAGTTTCCGTACATAGAGAACAATACAATTTTTGATATGACATTTGGAGAATCGATGGATGTATTAGAATCTGTTACAGGATTACAACTAAAGGAAAAGATGAACATATAATGAAAAAAGAACGTGATTCAATCACGTTCTTTTTTTACATAATAATAATTTTATCATCTAGTTTTGTCTGCCCGGTAAGAAGTGCGTTTAAATATTCCACTTTTCTTATACAAGCTTGTATATGTCTTTCAACCTCTTGTAACTCTGCTTGGTGATGTGTTTCAATTGGATGAATTTGTACGTTGAATTTTTCAAATTGACTACTATATGTTATTTCTGCATAGCCGCTCATAATATCGGTTTCGTTATGAAATAAAAATTGCCTCGTTTTGTCACAGAATGATACATCCTGAAAGCCATATACTTTTAATGCTTCAATTACTTTTTTAATCATTTTTGTATTCATTTTTTTAACCCTCTTTACGAAGTTCTACTTTTATATTATAACATAAAAAATTACATAGAAAGCGCTTCCAAGTGTATTTTATTATAAACTTTACGTTTCAATCACAAAAATGAAACAAAGAAAAAATAATTGTAAAGAAGGAAGGACTCTTTTATTGTTTCGTCATATATATAGAGAAATAGTGCAATGAAAGGAAATTTTCCGAGGTGGAGATCGTATTTCCAATTTGAGCGCAGTAAAAGAGGTGAGAATCTTGAACTTTGATATTGTAGGACAAAAAGCATATATAAAAGATGGACCGCATCGGAACCGAATTGGAATTGTAAAGAAAAACGAGACAAAATTAGCATCGCAGTTTGCTATTGTAATTGGAGAACAAATTATTGATGTAGAGCTAAAGGATATCGTGTTAGTTGGAGTAGACGTAGGACAATTTCATAAATGGTGCGAACAAAATGGTTATTTGTGAAAAGGACGGGCTGTGAGATAATGAAATATATTTGAGGAAAGAGAATATATTATTGTATTCTCTTTTTCTATGTTTAAGGAGGCGAAAATGAAATATAAAGAACAGGAGTTTACGTTGGAGTTAAAAGAGAACATTCAATGTATGGAGAAGGAAATAGAGCGAATGGCACTTAAATTGTATAAAGAGTATTCGCATTTATACATAGAAAAAAACATGGAATTAGATATGGGATTTGCAAGAGAAAAAGAGAATCCCTTTGAGGTGGGTTATTATTCAACAGTTGCTATAGCTATATTAGATGAAGAAAAAGAGATGATTAAATTTCACAATATTCCAATTTAAGGATGTTAAAGAATCTTTTTAGGAATGCCAATTCAATCAAACATTTTGGGTAGTAAGAAAGTAGGAGAACTCGCTGATGAATCTTGTTATGAGATTGAGGAAGAGTTAAAAGAGCAATTAGAAGAATACTTGGAGTGATAATTCTCAAGATAAGATCTATAAAGAGGGAACGGAATAAAAAAGACGCTAACAATTGTATGTTAGCGTCTTTTTTTCATTATGAAGCAATTTCACCAGTTTTTGTATCATCTTGATTGTACGTATCTTGATCTAATTCACCAAGCCATTTACTTGAAATAAGACCTGCTGTCATAGAACCACTTACGTTAAGAGCTGTACGACCCATATCGATTAATGGCTCAACCGAGATAACTAGAGCAACAATACCGATTGGTAAGTTCATTGTAGATAGTACGATTAAAGCTGCGAATGTTGCACCGCCACCAACTCCGGCAACACCGAATGAGCTAATAGCAACAACAGCGATTAAAGTTAAAATAAATTGTGGTTGTAATGGATCAATTCCTACAGTTGGAGCGACCATCATTGCAAGCATTGCTGGATAAATACCTGCGCAACCGTTTTGTCCGATAGATACCCCAAATGAAGCTGCGAAGTTTGCAATTCCTTCGGAGATACCAAGCTTTTCTTTTTGAGCTTCAATATTTAATGGCATCGCACCAGCACTAGAGCGAGATGTGAATGCAAAAGTTAGTACAGGGAACACTTTTTTCAAATATTGAATTGGATTTAAACCAGACAATGCAATTAATAATAAGTGAATGATAAACATTACGATAAGTGCTACATAAGAGGCTAATACGAAGTTACCAAGCTTTAAAATAGCATTTATATCACTACCAGCAACTGTTTTTGCCATAAGAGCTAATACGCCGTATGGAGTAAGGCGTAAAATTAATGTTACCATACGCATTACGATTGCATATACAGCATCAAGCATTTTCTTAAATAGCTCTGCTTGTTCTGGATATTTTCGTTTTACACCTATAAAGGCAATGCCGATAAAGGCTGCAAATATTACGACAGAAATTGTTGATGTTGGACGAGCGCCTGTTAAATCAAGAAACGGATTTGTAGGCAATAGCTCTAATAATTTATCTGGAATTGTTGTCTTTTCAATAGAAGTAAATCTTTCTTCAACTAGTTTCAGACGAGCAGATTCTGCATCACCTTGTTGCAAGCCTGTTGCAGATACATCAAATCCTGCACTTGCAGCGATACCGACAGCTGCAGCGATTCCTGTAGTAAGAATTAAAATTCCGATAATAAGACCACTAATTTTACCAAGGTTTTTCGTTAACTGTAATTTTGTAAATGCTGAAATAATAGATACTAAAATAAGTGGCATAACGATCATTTGAAGTAATTTCACATAACCGTTACCAATTAAGCCAAACCAAGTATTTGATTCAATAATTACTTTAGAAGTTGGCTCATAAATGAATTGTAATATAAGACCGAATAAAATTCCGACTCCTAAAGCGGTAAATACACGTTTATTAAAAGATACATGCTTACGTTGCATATAATATAATACGCCAACTAAGATGAGCATGACTGCAACGTTAATTCCGACAAGCAGTGTATTCATGTTGATTCCCCCTAATTCCAATCTGTTATATAGAATATAAGGTAATAAAACCTATAAGTCAACTAGGAAATTGCGGGATTAAAAAAAAGATGGCAAAATGCCATCTTTTAATGTCCAGCCCCAGGGACAAGTAAAAATGTCGTGTAGTATGTAAATCCTATGAAGAAAACAGTTAAATATGCCCCAAATACGTATATATACATACGCTCTGTTAATTTTAAATAGCTTAAAAGTACGAAGAAACCTGTTTGTCCTAAAAATAGTAGTGCAGCCTGTTGCATATCTCCTACGTAAAACATAACCGAGAAAATTCCAGTCCAAAAGCCGAGAACGCGAAACATGCGATCCATGCTATTTCCCTCCTTTTCTAGAAAAAGTAAAACCTCTTTTCATTATAGTTTATTTTTCTTACTATTGTAAATATTCGTTCATATAAAAAGAAGCCAATTATTATTGGCTTCTTTTTATATGATAAATTAAATTGTTAGTTTATAATTACAAGATTTACATCCATCTAATAGACTATCATGTCGAGTTAATTCCATGTTAGGGAATAGGATTTCAAAAATGCCTTTCATCATATCTCCGTGCATGTTACAAATTTCAGTTGGATGATGAACAGCAACTTCTTTAAATGGACAATTGTGTACATCATAGAAAATTTTTGTTCCATCTGCACTTAATTCAAATGCAGGTGATAAGCCGGCTGTTGAGAAAGCTTCTTTTGCAATTTGAACTTTTTGCTCTACTGTTAAAGCATCTTCACTCACATTTAAACGTTGCATATGTTGTTGCATTAATTCGGCCCCGAATTGTTTTCCTGTTTCGTATAGCGCTTTTTCACCAGCAGCGCCAAGGCTAAGTAAAGAATTAAATGCTATTCTTGCTAACAATTGATAATCACGGAATGGAAATTGCAATTGAATAACATCTTCAGATAAGACATATAATCTGCTTGGTCTTCCGCCTTTTCCAGTTTTCTTCGTTTCCGATTTAAGCATATGAACATCTTCTAATTTAGATAAATGTAAACGCGCTACGTTTGGATGAATATCGAATTCATCTGCAATTTCTTGTACAGTTACGTAACTATGTTTTTGCGAAATATATTTATAAATGTAATAACGAGTTGGGTCAGCTAAAACACCTGTAATTTTTAAAGCTTGTTCCATGAGGATCTCCACCTTTATCACTTTATCCAAGATAATAACATTATAATACAGATAAACATGAGTATAGGTAATTTCAGACAATAATTCAGAAATTGTTCATAATTTCACAAACATATTTTTCCTTTTCGTTCTAGTGAAAATACAAAATTCCAAATTTTTATTGTGCATGTTTTCATGCTATATACATAGTGAGGAGGGAAAAGTGATGAATGGGATTGAAATTTTTGCTAATACAATTTTAAAAGAAGCGTGTAGGGTACAAGCGTCAGATTTACATATTGTGCCCCGGCAGAAGGATGTAGCGGTGCAACTACGTGTAGGAAAAGATTTAATGACGAGACATTGTATTGAAAAGGAGTTTGGAGAAAAACTTGTCTCACATTTTAAATTTTTAGCATCTATGGACATAGGAGAGAAACGGAAGCCACAGAATGGTTCGTTGTATTTGCAAATTGATGGACAAGAAGTGTATTTACGCCTTTCAACACTTCCAACAGTATATCAAGAAAGTCTCGTTATTCGCCTTCATTTACAAGCATCTGTGCAGCCCTTATCACATCTTTCGTTATTTCCAAGTACGGCAGCAAAACTACTCTCGTTTTTACGCTATTCACAGGGGCTACTCGTGTTTACTGGACCGACTGGTTCTGGGAAGACAACGACAATGTATGCATTATTAGAGGTAATTAGAAAAAAGAAAACACGTCGCATCATTACACTTGAAGATCCGGTTGAAAAAAGAAGTGACGATGTATTACAAATTCAAATAAATGAAAAAGCGGGTCTCACATATGAAACAGGATTAAAGGCTATTTTACGTCATGATCCAGATATTATTTTAGTCGGTGAAATCCGTGATGAAGAAACAGCAAAAATAGCTATAAGAGCAAGTTTGACAGGACATTTAGTCATGACAACGCTGCATACGAATGATGCGAAAGGAGCAATCATTCGTTTCATGGATTATGGTATAACGAGGCAAGAGATTGAACAGTCTTTATTGGCTGTAGCTGCACAGCGACTTGTCGAATTGAAGTGTCCGTTTTGCAGAGGAAAGTGCTCAACTTTATGTAAATCAATGAGGCAAGTAAGGCAAGCAAGCATTTATGAGCTGCTATATGGATATGAGTTAAAACAAGCGCTTAAAGAAGCAGATGGAGAATGTGTTACTTACAAACATGAGACTTTAGAATCGTCAATAAGAAAAGGATATGCTTTAGGTTTTTTAGAAGATGATGTTTATGTTTAAGAAAACTTGGAGTTTAAGTGATCAAGTAGTATTGTTGAAACGTTTAGGAGAATTACTAGAAAAAGGCTACTCTCTTTTACAAGCATTAGAATTTTTACAGTTTCAATTACCTGTAGAAAAGAAAGTACAATTGCAGCACATGATTGAGGGGTTAAAAGATGGGAAAAGTCTACACGATTCTTTTCATCAGTTAAAGTTTCATCAGGACATGTTAAGTTATTTATTTTATGCCGAGCAACATGGTGATATTTCTTTTGCTTTGCAACAAGGAAGTGCACTTCTTTATAAGAAAGATAAGTATAGGAGAGATATGATGAAAATCATGCAGTATCCTATGTTTTTAATGTTTTTTCTACTAATCATGCTTTTTATTTTCAACCTCATTTTATTACCTCAGGTTGAAATGGTTTATAGTTCGTTCGGTTCTAATACACCACTACTTACAGAACAAATTTTAAGTGCAATAAAACTGCTACCTTACATTATTTTAACCGCTATTTTAACTGTTATTATTGGATGTAGTTTGTATATGTTGTATTTTAGGAAACTTCCTCATATTAGCCAGGTAAAAATCATGCTTCGTATGCCCCTCATCAAAACATTTCTTATTTTAAAGCATTCACATTATTTTGCTACTCAGTTGAGTGGTTTATTAAATGGTGGACTATCAGTATGCGAAGCTTTAACAATAATGATGGAGCAAAGATATCATCCGTTCTTTCAATATGAAGCGAGCCGGATTGAAAGACAATTAATTGGAGGAGAACGGTTACAATCTATCATTGCTAAAAGTGGGTATTACGAGAAAGAACTTTCTTATGTTATTACGCATGGACAAGCAAACGGCAATTTAGCGATTGAATTAGGTGACTATAGCGATCTTATTATGGAAAAGATGGAACGGAAAATTAAACATATGTTAGTTATCATTCAGCCTATTTTATTTATATGTATTGGAGGAATCGTTGTCCTTATGTATTTAGCGATGATTATGCCGATGTTTCAAATGATGAATTCTATTTAGGGGGCATTTGTATGCAGAATGAGGAAGGATTTACTCTGTTAGAGATGCTATTAGTAATGGTTGTCATAACTATATTATTACTATTAATTATTCCAAATGTAGTTACACAGCGTTCATCGGTCCAAGGAAAAGGGTGTGCAGCTTACGTGAAATCTATAGAAGCACAAATACAAGTATATCAATTACAACATAATAAAATTCCATCGTTAAAAGAACTGACAGATGAAAAGTATATTACAACTGATAAGTGCCCGAATGGCGAATCTATTCATATTTCAGATGATGGCGCAGTATCAATTAGGGCATTGTGAAACAACAGGGGTTTACTTTTTTAGAAATGTTACTCGTTTTATTTGCTATTTCTGTATTAAGTATAGTTACGTATTTTAGTGTTCATTCCTTATACGAGCGACAAAAAGTTGAACAATTTTTGAGACAGTTTTCAAATGATATTTTGTATATGCAGCAATTAGCGATAAATCGTCAAAAGCACTATACATTACGTTGGCATAAAGATAGAAATATGTATGCTATAAAAGAGTCAGGTACAAAGTATTATATCGTCAAGAGAGAGTATGAAGAAGATATACAAATTGATTTGCATACGTTTCCAAATCCGATGACATATAATCCAAGTGGGAATATTAATAGAGGTGGTACGATTATAATTTCATATCGAAATTATAAATATGAAATTGTATTTCAGCTTGGAAGAGGGAGATTTACGTATCGTGAAATGTCAAAAAGGATCCATAATGGCTGAAATGATTGTATCGTTAAGTATTTTAATGATGGCTGTATCGTTACTACTACCGCAAACAGTATTAGTTATGCAAGAAAGAAAAAATATACAAATTCGTTATAAGGCATCTGGATTATTAAAAAAGGAAGCAATTATATATATGTATGGAAATGAAGAAAAGCGAATAATAGAAAAGAATATAAATGGAATTGTGTATTACACATATTGGGGAGGCAATGAAGTTTGTACCATGTGGAGAGATGTGAAAGACAGAGTGATGGAACAATGCTTTTATGTAGGAGAAAAAATAAATTAGAATTTGGTTTTTCATTAATAGAAATGATTGTATGTCTGTTTCTATTATCAATATTTTTTTTGCTCTTTCCCCGCCTACATTTCATTGAAATGGAAAATAAACAGACAAAAGGATTAAATGATTGGGAGTGGGATGTATTTTTAGGTCAAATGCAATTGGAGTTTCGTGAAGTATCATCTGGAGAACAGCTAGCATTTGAAAATGGAGAAAGTATTTTACGATTTCGATCGCGTAATGGGAGTGAAGTATCGTATGAAAAAGAGAATAGTCGTCTTATAAGAAAGGTAAATAGGCGCGGGAGGGAAGTTGTTTTACAAAATATTGGAACGGTTTCTTACAAACTAACACCTCATGTACTCATTATAAATGTGAAAGATACTAGCGGAAAAATATATGAAGGTGTAGTTATGCGATATAGTGAAATGGAAATGAATGTATGAGAGGGCAAAATGGGTTTACAATGCCTGGAACACTCATCTTTCTTATTTTATTAACTTCTTTTTTTATATACGAAACAAATATGTTGTTTACAGATAAAAATTTTTATATAGAAATAGAACAAAAGTTTTTACTGGATGAACTACTTAACCGATCTATTACAGATATAAAAAAAGACTTACAGCAAAAAGAAAAAGAAGGTGCATTTTTCTTTCAGTATGAAAAGGGAGAAGTGAGTGGAAATTATATCTTTGAAAATGATTTAATTCTCGTTGCGTTGCAGTGTACACTCAAACAGGAAGCTTTCTATACGGTGAGCTTTCGGTATAGAAAAAAGGATGGAAAAATAGTCGATTGGATAGAAGGATAATATGTAAAAAATACGAAGAAAAACCAGGGATTTCTATTGTAAATTGAATTGATTTTTTAGAAGAAATGGATAAATATAATGATTAAAAGTTTAAATTTTCTCAAAAAAGAGAAAGGTAGAAAGAATGTGATATATTCATGCTATCCAATCATTATTTTTAGGGAGAATAGGGAAATGACAAACAACAATCAAATAGGTGAAAATAAGGAACAAACTATTTTTGATCATAAAGGAAATACGATTATGACAGAAGATAGAGAAATACACATTATTTCAAAATTCGAAGAACCTCTTATTGTCGTATTAGCAAATGTACTAAGTGATGAAGAGTGTGGTGAATTAATTGAAATGTCTAAAAATAAAATGAAGCGTTCTAAAGTTGGTTCATCACGTGATGTAAATGATATTCGAACAAGTAGCGGTGCATTTTTGGAAGACAATGAACTTACTTCAAAGATTGAAAAACGAATTTCATCTATCATGAATGTTCCTGCGTCGCATGGTGAAGGATTGCACATTTTAAATTATGAAGTGGATCAACAATATAAAGCACACTATGATTATTTTGCGGAACATAGTAGATCAGCTGCTAACAATCGTATTAGTACGCTTGTAATGTACTTAAATGATGTAGAAGAAGGCGGGGAAACGTACTTCCCGAAATTAAATCTTTCTGTACATCCTAGAAAGGGAATGGCAGTATACTTTGAGTATTTTTATCAAGATCAATCACTAAATGAGCTTACGTTACATGGAGGGGCACCTGTAACGAAAGGCGAGAAATGGATTGCAACGCAGTGGGTGAGAAGAGGTACTTATAAGTAAAAGCGAGTGTTACGTTTTGTTCTTCATAGTATAAGAACAAAACGTTTTTTTATTAAACAAAGTAGCATCTTTCGTTATAATAACAATTAATAAATGACGATTGAGAGGACAGAAAATGAAATCTATATACATAACCGGCTATATGGGAGCAGGGAAAACAACAATTGGAAAAGCATTAAGTCAAGAACTTCAAATGGATGTTGTAGATACTGATCAAAAAATCGAAGAGAAGCAAGAGAAGGCAATTCGTGATATTTTTGCCGAAGAAGGCGAAACGGCTTTTCGGGAATATGAAAGCGAAATGTTACGTTCGCTACCAGTCCATAATGTCATTATTACAACTGGTGGGGGAATTATTGAACGAGCGGAAAATCGCAAGTGGATGAAAGAGAACGGAACTGTCGTGTATTTATATTGTGATCCGCATGTAATTGCAGAGAGGCTTCGTGAAGATACGACACGTCCACTATTTCAAAAGAAAGATATAGATGCATTTGTAACGAAATTTGAATTACGCCGAGCTTATTATGAAGAGGCTCATATTCATATCGATACGACAAATAAGTCTGTAAAGCAAATTATGAATGAATTAAAGGAAAAGATTAATGTATAAAAAAGTGGACATACTAATGAAGTAGAGGTGATGATAATATGTCTACTAATGATTATGTTCGCTTTGTGACGCAGCAGTTTGTGTCGTATATGGATGCTCCAAAAGAAGATCGAAAACAAAAGAAAGAACAACGCCGTGCTGAAAAAGAGCCATTTATGAATAAGTGGTTTGGTGTTATGCCGCTGAGTGCTGCTTTGTTTTATCGAAATGTAAAAAGTAAAAGAAAAAAATCAAGTTAAATTTTAGTCATATGTCTAGCAAAATAAAGATCCCCTAGTGTCGTAATACACCAGGGGATTTTT
Organism: Bacillus sp. 196mf; assembly: GCF_003217275.1. Taxonomy (NCBI): domain Bacteria; kingdom Bacillati; phylum Bacillota; class Bacilli; order Caryophanales; family Bacillaceae; genus Bacillus; species Bacillus sp. 196mf. The sequence continues at coordinate 179,600 of NZ_QJTG01000006.1, read as the reverse complement.
ATTTACTGCACGGATTCTTGTTCTTCCGTAACGGCATGTATTTTATTGTTCACCCATACGAACCCTATTCCGATACAAATAGAAATGCCCCAGCCGACAGCGGTCATAATCGCTCTCATTTCACCGTAGCCATCTACACCAAAAACAGAGATGAAATAAATTTTTAAGAAGCTTTTTAATATGAATTGTAGGCCGAAAAATAACGTTAAGTATTGTAGTGCTGGATAGATACGACTATCACGATACAGTTCACGACTTTTATCGCGGTCATGTCCTTGCAGCGCTGCAATATCCGCAGCGAAATATAACATGAGTGGTTTTTTTATGAAAATTGTACAGATGACGATAATACCGAGTACGATGTGATAATATGCATCATTCCACAACATTCGTTCAGCTGACCCAGATAATAGATCTACCGTTGTATTAGAAATGAGTGTAATTAAAATAAAGAACCCTGTCACGTTAAACTGTTTTTCTTTTTTAAAGGTATACAGTGTATAAATAATCCCCGGAACAGAGGAAAGTAACATCGCGTAATAAGGATCGATATAAGGTTTTGCAAATTTCCAAATGAGGAATGGGATTACGAGATAAAAGACAAGATCTAATATAGCTTTTTTATTTTGATTCATACAAAGCCTCCTTAAGTCATACATATATTTTATAATATAATTTCTGAAAATTGTATAAGGTTTAATGGGAAAAGAAAAAATATATCAATTTTTGAGGGATTAGTAGATTGAAAAAAATTGCCCCTAGCGTAGTAAGTTTTTTTAGTATATAATAAAGGAAACGCTTTCATTTTTAATTTGTTCACAAAATGGACGGAAAATCACATATTTACTATCGATATGTTGCTTTATAATGAAACTAATTAAATATACATGCATACAATATTGTGAAATAAATAACATAAATAATCTATATAAATGTAAACGTTATCAAAAGAGAGAGGTGGAGACAATGAGTAAATTTTTCTTCAATCATAATCCAGCAACAGTAGAGGATGGAAGGCTTGTTAAATATGCTGAAATTATTTATGGAGAAGGTGGCCGTTCTGTATTAGAAAATTTAATGGTGAAGGCATCTATCAGATTGCGTGATCGTTATCCGAATAAATCTGACGAGCAGATCTCGAACCTAGTAAATAAAGGCATCCATGATATGTTTCAAAAATATGTGAGCGAGTAAGAGTAGCCAATGGCTGCTCTTATTTTTTGTATAAGGATTGTAACTCTAGCTGAAAATAAACATGTATTTTGAAAAACGCAAAAAGGAGTGGGAAAGATGAGCAATGGAATTGGACGTTCGAAAGAAAATCTTCCAACTGATGCAAATCATGTGAGCGCAAAGGATCGTGCACAGCAGAAACGTATGGCACAGAAAAAGCAGCAAGAGCGTAGTGGCGATAGCGAGTAGGGTAGAAAATAGCTCAAAAGAGGCTCCTTCTAAAGCAGAAGGAGCTTCTTCAAGATAGAAAATGATTCGCGGTAACATAAAAAAGGCCACCGTTAATAATTTGCACTGTAATACGTGGTTCATACTGTTCTTGCAGAGCTTGTTTTTCAATTTCATAGCTCTCAGGAAGTTCGTCACTTTCTTCATAAAAACGGTTTAAAAGGTCTAGATCATGATTCCAACGCACTCTTGCTTCTTTTGCCCACGTATGGTCATCTTCTGCAATTATATTTTTTAAAGCGTCTTCTATGCGTTGTAAACCACTTTGAGGTTTAATGATGGGCGAGAGCGTAAAACAAAAATCAGGTATTTTTGGTGTAAGTTTAATGTTTGTTAATGTTTCATGAAAGTTTGCCATCATTGTTCCAGAAATGAGATGAATGCCAATCGAGTGAAGGATGTCTTTTTTTCGATCACATTGATAGGAAACTTTTATATTAATACCGAGCCAAGGGTGGAGCGGTGTATGTGTTGCCCCATTATGTCTTACATCCTCATATAAACGTATGTAAGAGCCTAATTCTTTTGTCGTTTGGAAAATTTGATGTAGACGTGGTGAACCGTAGTGAATAAGCTCACCATCATTTTCTTCATTTTCTGGATTTGTAATAAGAGTAAGGCGCATCGGATTCGGTACGCCTCCTGTTTTCTCAAGATAGTGCCAATAAAAAGGGCGATTCATTAATAATTTATCCATCTCAATTGTTAACTGTACATCTAATAAATGAGGAGAACGTTCTAAAATTTCACAGTTATTCGCCTCAAAGAAATTGTATAAGTAATTATGAATTTCATGTTGCTGCATAGCCTTGCACCTCAGCTTCATTTCGTTTCGCAAAGTCGATTATAGATGTTAAGTTTTCCATCTTAATTCTAATTTCACCTTCGCTTTTTGATTGCGCGAAAATTTCTTGAATGTGCGCGTCGATGTTTTTCATATTAATTCTCGTTAAAATTTCATCGAGTTCACCGATAACACGCTCGAATAAGTTGATTTTTTCATATAACAGTTTCAGAATATGTTCTTCAACAGTATGCTTTGTAGCTAAGTTATAAATATGAACATCATTCTTTTGACCGAGACGGTGAATACGTCCGATTCTTTGCTCAAGACGCATTGGATTCCATGGCAAATCATAATTGATCATATGGCTACAAAACTGTAAGTTAATGCCTTCTCCGCCAGCTTCCGTTGCAATTAACACTTGGGCACGATTTTGGAAAAGTTCCTTCATCCAATCTTTCTTCCCGCGTTTAAATCCGCCGCGGAATGGGACAGAAGAAATACCGTGTTGTTGTAAAAACCATTGTAAGTACATCTGTGATGCTCGGTATTCCGTGAAAATGACGACTTTATCGTCAATTTCTTTTATAAGCTCTAGAGCTTTAGTTGCTTTCGAGTTGAAAGGAATATGATTAATTTTGTCCATTAGCACATCGATATGTGGATCTTTTATATAATGTTCATTTTCTTTCTGTCTTTTTTCTACATGCTTTTTCAATGAATAGTAAACAGCCTCACGACTACTGCACGCTTCCCGTTTTAAAGTTAACGATGAGAAAGCAGATGTGAAGGCGTCTTGCCCTCGCCAATTTTCGATATCATTATATAGAGCTTGTTCTTGTTCATTAAACTCAACAAAAATTGTACGTACATGTCTCTTCGGCCAATCGATACCGGTATTATGTCGTCTATTTCGCACCATTACTTTGTTAATGAGAGCTTTTAAGTCTTCATCTGATTCGGCTGAACGATTTTTGGAAGCGTAATATTCTTCAAAGTTGGATTGATTGCCTAAATGTCCTGGCTTTAATAAAGAAACAAGGTTAAAAATTTCATCAATCTTATTTTGAACAGGAGTAGCGGTTAGTAATAAACAAAACTTCTTTTTTAATCGTTGTGCAAATTCATAGTTTTTTGTTTTATTATTTTTCAGTTTATGTGCTTCATCGATAATAATAAGGTCATATTCTAAGTTCAACACGATATCGCGATGTGGTGAACGTTTCGCAGTATCAATTGATGATACGATTACGTCAGCTTGTTCCCACGAGTAGCTTTTCTTTTGTGCTACAGCGGGAATGAAAAACTTTGTATTCAGCTCGTATGCCCATTGTGATACGAGAGAGGCTGGGACAAGTATAAGTACCTTTTTCACAAGCCCGCGGACCATGTATTCTTTCAAAATAAGTCCAGCTTCGATTGTTTTTCCAAGACCTACTTCATCTGCTAGAATCGCTTTACCATTCATTTGTTCAATCACATTTTGAGCGACTTCTAATTGATGCGGAAGCGGCGTGAAATGGGATAAATGTTTCGGTGCTTGTAGTCCATCAAAAGTAGGAACAAGTAACGATTTTTCTGTTTCATAAGCTAAGTGATATAAATCCCAGTTTGTCCAAGGACCATCTTCATCAATTCTATTTAAAAAATTGTTTTGCCACGTCCGATCTACGGAAATATCGACATTCATTACGACTCTCCCACCTTTTATAAACTAAAGTAATTATTTTTTAATGTATGATGATTTGCCTCAAAAGAAGGCATAATTATCGTTATTAAAGGCTATATGATAGACAATAATAAAGTATTAAATCTCAAAAGCTGTATTTATTGTGTTTTAAAATAAAAAATTCTAAATTATTTTTTATGCTAGAATATTGATGAAATATAGCGAATGATGTTAGGATAATGGTGTGAAATGTGTGGAATCTTTCGTATTTTATCCAAGAAAGTGATTTTTTATTTACGCTTTCATAAAAAAATATAATGAGATTCCGTATATCCTATCTTTTCAGAATGAAAATGTTTAGAAAAAGGAAGCAACTTTTATTGATTTGTCAAAGCATAAGGGGGAGAGAGCATGATTACATTACAACGTACACCGTTATTTGATGTATACGCGAAGTATGGTGGGAAAACAATCGACTTCGGTGGTTGGGAATTACCAGTTCAATTTTCAAGCATTAAAGAAGAACACGAAGCTGTACGTACAGCTGCAGGTTTGTTCGATGTGTCTCATATGGGAGAAGTTGAAGTAAAAGGTGTAGATAGTTTAGCATTTTTACAACGTGTTGTTACAAATGACGTATCTACCTTAAAGGTAGGGGGCGCACAATATACAGCTATGTGCTACGAAAATGGTGGTACAGTAGATGATTTATTAATCTACAAACGTGGTGAAGAAGACTATTTATTAGTAATCAATGCATCAAATATCGAGAAAGATTACGAATGGTTAGCAAGTCATGTAATTGGCGATGCGACAGTAGTCAATGTTTCTAGTGAAGTTGCACAGCTTGCAATTCAAGGACCAAAAGCAGAAGGCATTTTACAAAAAGTTGTGTCAGAAGATTTGAAAGAAATTAAGTTCTTTAAATTTAAAAACGATATTCTTGTAGATGGAATTCCAGCACTTGTATCTCGTACAGGTTATACAGGTGAAGATGGATTCGAAATTTACTGTAAGAGTGAAGATGCTGCAAAACTTTGGGGGAAACTTCTTGAAGTTGGAGCAGAAGAGGGCTTAAAAGCATGTGGTTTAGGTGCTCGTGATACACTTCGATTCGAAGCAACATTACCACTTTATGGACAAGAATTATCAAAAGATATTACACCGATTGAGGCTGGAATTGGCTTTGCGGTAAAAACAAATAAAGAAGCAGACTTCTTTGGAAAAGCAACGTTAAAAGAGCAAAAAGAAAACGGTGCGCCTCGTAAATTAGTCGGCATTGAAGTAATCGAACGTGGAATTCCTCGTACGCATTACCCTGTATTTATTGGTGAAGAAAAAATTGGGGAAGTAACGAGTGGTACACAATCTCCAACGTTAAAGAAAAGCATTGGTTTAGCACTAATTGATGTAAAATACGCAGCAGTTGATACAGAAGTAGAAATTGAAATTCGTAATAAACGCGTCAAAGCAGTAGTTGTTCCAACACCATTTTACAAACGTTCAAAGTAACGGGGAGAGGGGTAGATTTCATGTTGCATCGTTATCTTCCAATGACAGAAGAAGACAAAAAAGAAATGTTACAAACGATCGGCGTTCAAACGATCGATGAATTATTCTCTGATATTCCAGAGAGTGTTCGTTTTAAAGGGGATTTAAAAATTAAAGAAGCAAAATCAGAGCCAGAGCTTTTAAAAGAGCTATCTCAAATGGCTAGTAAAAATGCTAACTTAAAAGAATACGCTTCTTTCTTAGGAGCAGGCGTATACGATCATTATGCTCCAGTAATTGTAGATCATGTTATTTCTCGCTCAGAATTTTATACAGCTTACACACCATACCAACCGGAAATTTCACAAGGGGAATTACAAGCAATCTTTGAATTCCAAACAATGATTTGTGAATTAACAGGAATGGATGTAGCAAACTCTTCTATGTATGACGGGGGTACAGCTTTAGCTGAAGCGGCAATGTTAGCAGCTGGCCATACTCGCAAAAAGAAAATTCTTGTATCTAGCGCGGTTCATCCAGAATCAAGAGCAGTACTTGAAACGTATGCAAAAGGTCAAAATCTTGAAGTTGTTGAAATTAATCATAAAGATGGTGTAACAGATTTAGACGTATTACAAAGTGAAGTAGATGATACAGTTGCTTGTGTAATCGTTCAATATCCAAACTTCTTCGGACAAGTTGAAAAATTAGCTGATATTGAAAAAATCGTTCATCAACAAAAATCATTATTTATCGTTTCTTCAAATCCATTATCATTAGGCGCATTAACACCACCAGGGAAATTTGGTGCTGATATTGTAATCGGTGATGCACAACCATTCGGTATTCCAACGCAGTTTGGTGGACCGCACTGTGGTTACTTTGCAACAACGAAAGCATTTATGCGTAAAATTCCAGGACGTCTTGTTGGACAAACTGTAGATTCAGATGGTAAACGTGGATTTGTATTAACGTTACAAGCACGTGAACAGCATATTCGCCGTGATAAAGCGACGTCTAATATTTGTTCAAACCAAGCGTTAAATGCATTAGCAGCTTCTGTTGCAATGACGGCACTTGGCAAACAAGGTGTGAAAGAAATGGCACGTCAAAACATTTCTAAAGCACAGTATGCAAAACGTCAATTTGAGGCGAAAGGCTTCACAGTAACATTTGCTGGGCCATTCTTCAATGAGTTTGTTGTAGATTGCAAACGTCCAGTGAAAGAAGTAAACGATGCATTATTACAAAAGAATATTATCGGTGGTTACGATCTAGGCCGTGATTATAAAGAGCATGAAAACCATATGCTTGTAGCAGTAACTGAGCTTCGTACAAAAGAGGAAATTGACACACTTGTAAACGAAATGGGGGCTATCCAATGAAGAACCAAGACCAAGCACTTATCTTTGAAGTGAGTAAAGAAGGACGCATAGGATATAGCTTACCCAAATTAGATGTAGAAGAAGTGAAACTAGAAGATGTGTTTGAGAGCGATTATATTCGAGTAGAAGATGCAGAGCTACCAGAAGTATCTGAACTTGATATTATGCGCCACTATACAGCACTTTCAAACCGTAACCACGGTGTTGATTCTGGATTCTATCCACTTGGATCTTGTACGATGAAATATAATCCGAAAATTAATGAGAGTGTAGCTCGTTTCGCAGGATTTGCAAATATTCATCCACTGCAAGATGAAAAGACAGTACAAGGTGCAATGGAATTAATGTATGACTTACAAGAGCATTTAATTGAAATTACAGGTATGGATACTGTTACTTTACAACCAGCAGCTGGTGCACACGGAGAATGGACAGGTTTAATGTTAATTCGTGCATACCATGAAGCGAATGGTGACTTTAACCGTACGAAAGTAATTGTACCTGACTCTGCTCACGGAACGAACCCGGCATCTGCAACTGTAGCTGGTTTTGAAACAATTACAGTAAAATCAAATGAAAATGGCCTTGTTGACTTAGAAGACTTAAAACGTGTTGTAAACGAAGAAACAGCAGCACTTATGTTAACAAATCCTAATACATTAGGTCTATTCGAAGAAAATATTTTAGAAATGGCAGAAATCGTCCATAATGCAGGCGGTAAGTTATACTATGATGGTGCAAACTTAAATGCGGTATTAAGCCAAGCACGCCCAGGAGATATGGGATTTGACGTTGTGCATTTAAACCTTCATAAAACATTTACAGGTCCTCACGGCGGTGGTGGCCCAGGTTCTGGTCCAGTAGGTGTGAAAGCTGATTTAATTCCGTACTTACCAAAACCGATTTTAGAAAAAACGGAAAATGGTTATCACTTCAACTACGACCGTCCAGAAGCAATTGGTCGTGTGAAGCCATTCTATGGTAACTTCGGAATTAACGTTCGTGCATACACGTATATTCGCTCTATGGGTCCAGATGGCTTGCGTGCAGTAACTGAGTATGCTGTATTAAATGCGAACTATATGATGAGAAGATTAGCGCCATTCTACGATCTTCCATTCGATAGACATTGTAAGCATGAATTTGTATTATCAGGTCGTCGTCAAAAGAAACTTGGCGTACGTACATTAGATATTGCAAAACGTCTGCTTGATTTCGGTTACCATCCACCAACAATTTACTTCCCATTAAATGTGGAAGAATGTATTATGATTGAGCCGACAGAAACAGAATCAAAAGAAACATTAGATGGTTTCATTGATAAGATGATTCAAATCGCTAAAGAAGTAGAAGAAAATCCAGAAGTTGTACAAGAAGCACCGCATACGACAGTCATTAAACGTTTAGACGAAACGATGGCTGCACGTAAACCAGTTTTACGTTATGCAAAGCCAGCTCCTGTACAAGTTTGATTAGAATAACAAAAGGAGAACTCGCTGCGGCGGGTTCTCCTTTTGTATGGAGAATTTGTGCAGAAATAGTGAAGAAAATGTTAAAAAATTATATTTTTTGTTTCCTAATGGTGTAAAGGTGTAGTTTTATAGGTAGTTTTGTTGAAAAAGTCGGTTTGATAAAAGTATTTATTTTTGTTAGAATTTTATTGAAATTAAGAAGATGTGATGAGGCAAAAATTACTCATTTTTATGTATATGTGAAAAAACGAGCAAGACGGGGGTGAAAGTGTGGGATATCGATGTTATAGAATGGTATACCATTTAGAAAATGGAGAAACAATTAAAGATGTAAAAGAATTTTGCTATCGAGACCAAGGGAAAGTGTTAGAAAGAGTAGCAAATCGTGTAATGGATAATAGAGAAGTGACGGCGATTGATAAACAAGGAACAATCATTTCAATAGCATGTGAGGACATTGTAAAGGTGGAACTTGATTACATAACAGAAAGTTAACCTTGAGTCATATCGAATTATTCGATAAAATAAACTGTTGAATGGTGAAGTGAGAAGAGAGGAGTTTATCATGGGTAGTACAAGACACTTTTATATGTTTATCTTAGCGTTTGTTCTTGTTGTGGCATTAACGATTTACTTAATCGTTGACAGCAGCTGGTACAACACGGTTCATCCGGCATTCCTTCTGTTTATGTATATAGGAATTGCAGTAGTAAGTTTCGGAATGAGAGACGAGATGTTAGATCGCTTTGAAAAGTGATACATATACGAAAGACCAACAGGAAAATGTTGGTCTTTTTTTCTTGCCAAAAATAGGATGCTGTGTATATACTGTATATATAAGGTATATACAGTATATACACACACTGGAGGAAAACATGAATATTATTATTTCGAATTCTTCCCAAGACCCTATTTATGTGCAAATAAGAAAACAATTAAGCCAGCTTATTTTAAATGGTGGTTTAAAGGGTGGAGACCAATTACCGTCTATTCGTAGCTTAGCGAAGGAATTGCAAATTAGTGTAATTACAACGAAGCGTGCGTACGAGGAGCTTGAAAAAGAAGGATATATAGAAACTGTTGCTGGGAAGGGGACTTATGTTTCACGTAAAAATAATGAACTATTAAAAGAACAGCGGCTACGTCTATTGGAAAGTAAGGCTGAAGAAATCGTAAAAGAAAGTAAAGTGTTGCAGCTTTCACTTGAAGAATTGCAGCAGATGATTGCGTTTTTATATAAGGGGGAATGAGAGAGATGTTAGAGTTAAAAAACGTTTGTAAAAGTTATGAAGATTTTGCAGTGAAAAATATAAGTTTTGCATTACCACGAGGATATATTATGGGGTTTGTCGGACCAAATGGTGCTGGGAAAAGTACAACGATCAAAATGATTATGAATTTAATTAGAAAAGATAGCGGCGATATAAAAATTTTTGGCAAAGACAATAAGAAAGCTGAAAAGGACATAAAACAAAATATTGGTTTTGTATATGATGAAAATCATTATTACGAAGATTTAACGTGTGAACAAATGAAACGTATTATTGCACCGTTATATAAAAAGTGGGACGAAAATCAATACCAATCGTATATGCACAGATTGCAAGTTCCAAAGTATAAAAAAATTAAAGAGCTATCTAAAGGGATGAAAATGAAGTTTGCGATTGCCATCGCACTTTCACATCATGCAGAGTTTATCATTATGGATGAGCCGACAGCAGGATTAGATCCAGTTGTCCGAAGTGAATTACTTGATATGTTGCAAGAAATTGTAATGGAAGATGAAGTATCTGTATTATTCTCAACCCACATTACAACGGATTTAGAACGTATTGCAGATTATATTACGTTTATCAACGATGGAGAAATTATATTTACTGGTGAAAAAGATGAATTAATGGAGAACTACGTAATCGTTAAGGGAAGCAATGATTTATTAGATCGAGAAGGAAAAGAACTATTTGTTGGATTACGAAAAAATAAATTCGGTTTCGAAGGTTTAGCGAAGGATAAACAAGGAATTATCGATTGGTTTGGAAATGAGGTTGTACTAGAAAAGCCTACATTAGATGACATTATCGTTTACACTGCGAAAGGGAGAGGTGCCTATGCGTCAGCTAATCTATAAAGATTTGTTCTTTTTTCGGGTTATGTGGTTAGTGTATTTTATTATGCCTCTTGTTTTCTTTGGATTAGATCCAGATGGTGAATTGTTATTTCCAATGAGTTGCTTACTCATAACGATATCATCTTCTATGATACTAATAGCGATGGATGAAAAAAATAAAAGTGATGTTATTATAAATAGTTTACCTGTTGGACGAAAGGATATCATTATTGCTAGATATATTTCGGGTGTAATATTTATTGTAGGTGGCATGATTTCTACTACGCTAGTTGTTTTTCTTATAAGAGGTATCGCTGTCATTGGTGATATTGGAGCTTATCATCCCAATTTGTATATTGAAATTCCTTGGTATGTAGTAGTCAGAGGTGCTGTATATTCTTTAGTTTATATTACAGCATTATTCCCGAGTTATTATGGGACAAAATCAAAAGTAGTACGTGGAATATTTACAGGTGGAGCCGCTGGAATAGGTGTTATTGTTGGAATGTTTATTGGTGACGGAGAAAGTGCTACGGCATCATTCATTGATTGGATTATGAATCCATTACATTTTGGCATATTTATAGTTGGATTAATCACACTAGCTAGTGCCTATATCGCTTCTATGTTTCTTACAATTAAAATTTATGAAACGCGTGATTTATAGAGAGGAGAATTCATATGCAACAGTTGATTTTGAAGGAGTTTTTTTTACAGAAGAAGATGTTTCCTTTCTATTTTTTAATACCCATTTTATCTATTTTTAAGGATTCCGTCGAACCAATGGGGATTGCAATAGGAGTATTTATAACATGTAGTACGATTATATATATTTCTTTTTATTATGACGAGAAAAGTAAAGCAGAAAAAGTGTTAGTGAGTTTGCCTATAACGAGAAAAGAGATAATTATAGCTAAATATATTTCAAGCACATTATTTATTATGGCTGGTTTGAGTGTAACTTTTATAGTCGTAATATTAGGAAATATTTTATTGAACAGAGATATAGTTATGCCTGGGTATGCAATATTTTCAGCAATAGTAGCAACTTTGATTTATTGTGCAGTAACGATACCGACTAATTACATTGGGGGATATAAAGTTATTACTGTCTTGAATTTGATTATGCTTTTTCCTTTAATGGGTATGATTGGTCTTATGTGCAATATTTTTGGTGATAAAACAATTATGTTAAAAGTACTTCACTCTCAAGAGGCTACACTAGCAATGGGTGTTCTTAGTATTGGAGTGTTAGTAAGTATAGTCATATCAATGTTTCTCTCAATGAAAATGTTTCAGGAGGCAGAGTTATAGAAGGAGCATTTTCATATTAGGAGGGGTAATACATGATCAAGCAACTAATTTTAAAAGATTTCATTATTCAATGGAAATTTTTAATTTGGTACATACTGTATCCTGTTTTCTTTTATATGGCCTTAACAGATACGGAAAATTTATTCATCATTATGTCAGTAATTATTACAATTGGGGCAACAGTAAAAACGTTTGAAGCAGATAGTAAAAATGAGAGTGAAGTTATAGTAAATAGTTTACCAATATTGAGAAAACAAATTGTGTATGCGAAATATATAGTAGCAATTATTATTCTTTTTATAAGTGTAACGGTCGGTTGTTTCACGATGGGAATGAAGAGCGGGGTTAACTTATTTGAATTTATTGAAACGACAATAGTTGCTAGTATTAGCTTTATTTTAGTGTATTTAAGTTTGGTTTTACCGCTATCCTTTTGGCTAGGGTATAAGAAAACTATTTTTATTGCGATAGTAATATTCATGGCACCGATAATTGTTTTAGAAGCTTTGTTTCAAATCAACTTAGAACAAATTCAGCTATATAACAGCTTGTTATTCATTGGTTCAATATGCATGTTCATAGCATCTATCTTCGTTTCAGTAAAAATATATGAAAAAAGAGAATTTTAAAAGGTGCCTTAAAAAAGGCACCTTCTTCAATAACGACAATACGAGAGCAGTAGTTTATAAAAAGAAACGCTATTTGGTACATCTGTCGGAGTATGTAATATAAAGCTGAAAACGATGATGAGAATAAGAAATAGGAAAAATAAAAATAGGATTTGCTTATGTATAGAATTTTGCATATTATTCACTCCTTTTTTAGGTAGTATGTCCAAAAGAAAGGAGTGTATGAAAAATTTTAGGAGGGGAGAATGATGAACAAAAGAAAATGGTTATATAGAATAGGGGTACTTTTCGTTTCAATCGGTCTCATATTAGCAAATTTTTATTCAGACATACCATCACCGTTTCCTAATTTGCATAAAGGAATTGGTATAAGTATTGTCATAGTTGGTCTTCTTTGTCTTATTGCATCTAACTTTTATAGAAAATCTGAATGAATACAAAAAAGGACAGTTACTCTTTTTCAGAAGTACTGTCCTTTTTAAATAACTTATTCCATAGCTTGGCGATACTCCATATAATGACGATTGCAATGGAGGCAATAATTGACCAAGCAATAGATGCAATTTCAAGTGCCATGCTAGGAAGGAAGGTAAGAATGGATACTACTTTATGAAACAACCATTCTATTATATGAAAACTTATTTGTAATAGAATGACGATACCAAGTGTGATCCATGCTAATATTTTCTTTCCTTTTTCTTTCCACATGACATTCACCTCACGTTAGCTTAATAGTTTTAAGCCAACAGCGCCGCATAAAATGCAGCTTAAGAAAGCAAGACGACGCCAATCCGCTGATTCTCGGAAAATGAGAATGCCTAGAAGTGCACTTCCAGCAGTTCCGATTCCAGTCCAAATTGCGTAAGCAGTTCCCATCGGTAATGTGTTCATCGCAAGAGATAAGAAGAAGAAGCTTACGCCGAAGTTAGCGATTAAAATAACTTTTGGTGCCCAGCCTTTCTTTTCAGTGGCTACTTTCATAAAGAGTACACCAATAATTTCACAAATACCAGCTAGAATTAAAAATACCCAAGCCATTTTATGCGGCCTCCTTCGCTTCTTTTTCTTCTGTTACTCGTTTTAAACCAATTACTCCGAAGAAGATTAAACCGATTAATAAGACTTTTACGATAGAGAAAGGTTCTCCGAAGATGAAAATCTCTGTAAGAACGATTCCACCAGCTCCGATTCCTGTAAAGACTGCGTATACAGTGCCGACAGGTAAATCTTTATAAGCTCTAAATAATAAGACGAAACTAATTGTAATTAATAGAGCGACACCAGCCCATTCAAGTGGTGCCTCTGCTTTTTTTAGTCCAATCACCCAAAAGATTTCAATAATACCAGCGATGATTACATAAATCCATGCCATATGTCATTTCTCCTTCCTACCAGTCGTTAGGTAAAGGGCTTAAAAACGACGCATTGCAAAGGAGCAATCCGTCAGTTTGAAAGTCCGCGCCAAAATACTTTCCAAGAAGCTTCTAAACGTGTCTCAAAACGATTTAAACCTGCGTATAGTAGTTCAACCATAAGACCGTCGAGTAAGCATAGAAAAGCCTCTAAGGCGTCTTTTACTTCAATGTTATGCAGCTCATCTTGTTCGCTTGCTCTTTTAAATACAGGGAATAAAAGTTTTCCAACGTTTTCAATGTGTACATTTGCTTTATTAATAATTTGTTCGCGAAATGCATCAGGCGGAAAATAAGAAGTTCGTAACCAAAACATTGATTCTTCACTTTCACCAAAGCGTTTTGCATAGCCTTTTAATAATTTTAAAAGCAATTCTTCAGTAGACGAATTGGAAAAGCTTTCGATATCGCCTGTGAAGCTCTGCAAATCTTTTTGAAGAGCAGATTCTAAGCATATGAAATATAGCTCTTCTTTTCCTTTAAAGTGTGCGTAAATCGATGGTTTTTTAATCCCAACTTCTTGAGCAATATTTGCCAATGAAGTTCCTTCATAGCCGTAGCGTGCGAAATGAGAAAGTGCTACAGCTTTAATGCGGTTTGCTGTCATTTTCATCCCCTACCTACCGTTCGTTAGGTTCATTATATGAGATAAATAATATAATGTCAATAGGTGAAGAGCTGAAAAAGAGCGTTATAGGTAACGCTCTTTTTAGACAGTCTCTCGCTCAATTAAATGGAATGAAAGTTCTTTTGCACTGCCGACAATTTGCTCGCTTTGGATCTGCTTATGGAATAAAGAAAAAGCATGTGAGCCCATTGCGAGACCGGGATGTTCAATTGTGGAAATTTCTAATGCCTTTGAAATTTCATGATTATCAAATCCAAGGATAGCAAGGTCTTCAGGTACTCGAATGCTATGTTTTCGAGCCTCTGTTAATAAACCAGCTGCAACTTGATCGTTCGCTGTAAAAATAGCAGTTGGACGATTTTTCATATTTAAAATACGATGGAGTATTTGTGCTCCGTCCTGCATTGTATAGCATTGGTGGAAAATCCATTCAGGATGCAACGTTTTCCCTTCGTTACGAAGTGTATCGGCGAACGCTTTTTCGCGCTCCATGGAATTTACACTTGTTTTTCTTGCTAAACAAATTCCGATTTTTTCATGGCCTTTACTTAGTAAATAGGCAGTACCGAGACGGAAACCTTCATAATGATCTACGTAGATGGATGAAATGAGGGGGTGCTTCATTTTTTCACATGAAATAATAGGGGCAAATTTTGCGAAAGGTTCGATTTGTTCCCAAGAGCTCGTTCGGGAGCAAATAATCATCCCATCAAATTGTTTCATTTTCATCATTTCAAGAACACGAATTTCTTCAAGGCTATCGTAATTTGTTTGGCATAAATTAATGTGATATCCAGCTAATAATGCTTCGTTACCGATTCCTTCAATAATAGTACTGAAGTAGGGGAGGTTAATGAAAGGAAGCATAACGCCAATTGTATATGTTTTCCCTCTTATTAAATGGACAGCATTTATATTTTTTGCGTAGTTTAATTCTTCAACAGCGTCTAGAACACGCTTACGCTTTTCTTCTTTTACGTAAGGGTGATTATTCAGAACACGAGAAACAGTTGATATCGATACACCAGCAGTTTTAGCAATTTGTTTTATATTGGCCATATGTATCACCTCTTTCCCTTATTATAAAGGGAAAATAATAAGAAAGAAAAAATCTTGACCTGAAAAGCTTTTCACAAACTATGGTATTAATAAGACTTCTTTTTATTCGCGTAACCTTTTCACTTGGGCGTAAGAATGATAGGGGTCTTTTTTGTTTGCAAAAAGTGTTGTCAAAATGTGTGAGAATAACGTGGAAAGTTTTCAAAGGTGGAGTTTGATGACAAAGCGAATATGAAGAGCATATCAACGCTTCGTTCGTTAAGAGAGCGGTATGAAAGGGCGGAAACAAATTGAAAAAAAGAATCATTTGTTTCGTGTTTTCTAGTTTTGTACTTAGTTCGTGTTCGTTTCAGCAAACGATGCAAGAAGAAAAACACTTTGTGGGAACAACAGGAGGAGCTATGGATCGTGTTACGGATCCTATTCCGCTAAAGGAACTTCCAAAATATTTTCCGGTGAAGTTTAAAGTTCCAACGTTTTTACCGTACGACATTACAAGTGATGTGAAGGGTGAAGTAAGAACGCTTGGGAAAAAGAACGCTGTCTTAACGATTAAATATAAACAGAAGGAGCCAGGTAGAAATGAGTATATTGAGTTAAATGTCGCGAACTTTCCTTATAGTTTTCCGGATCTTATGGAAGAGAGGCGATTTCAAGAACAAATGAAACTGAATAATGGAACGTCTGCTTATTTTAAAAATAAAGATGATTATGAACGTGGTGACGAATTTGCTACGCTTATATGGAAAGAGAAAGGAATTGAATATCAGCTGCTGTATCGGAATGTAGAAGAGAACGATGAAAAGGTAATCAAGCAGAATTTATTATACATTGCGAATAAGATGAAATGAAAAAACTAGCTGATTTATTCAGCTAGTTTTTTGTATGTTATTATTTCTTTTTAATTTTGCCTGTCCAAGATTTAAATCCACCTTGTAATTGGTAGAAATCTTTGTAGCCTTGTTTTTTTAAGTATTGCGCTGCACGACCTGTACGGAATCCGCTTTGGCAATATAAGTAAACAGGTTGATCTTGACGAAGTTCTTTATGGCGAAGGCGAATTTGTGATAACGGAATGTTACGTGCACCTAAAATATGCCCTGCGTTATATTCGTCTGCTTCACGAATATCGATAAGCTGTGCTTTACGGTAGCCAGCGCGAAATTCTTCTTCTGTAAGAGTTTTAATTAATTTTTTCTGATAGAAGTACATCCATACAGTGTAGCCGATAAATGCTACGATTACGGCTAATAAAATAATCCAAGTTGTTGACACGATTCTATCGCTCCCTTTTTTCTTATCCTACTTTCAATATTATAATGCCCATATGTATTTATGCAACAGATTCATTTGCATATAAGAAGAAATTTCGTATTCTTTCACAAATTTTGTCGAATTTGGTAGACTAGAGAATGTGAAAAATAATTGGTTATATGAGGTGCAGGATGGGAAAAGAAAAATGGTGTTATATTAACTCTGGTCAATGTTCACCAGCATTTAATATGGCGTTAGATGAATGTTTGTTAAATTGGCAAAGTGAAAAGAAAATGCCACCAACAATTCGTTTTTATGAATGGGAAGTACCAACATTAACAGTTGGATATTTTCAACGTGTTGAGAAAGATATTAATATGGATGTAGTTAACGAAAAAAAATATGGATTCGTTCGTCGTCAAACAGGCGGCAGGGGTGTACTACATGACAAAGAGTTAACGTATAGTGTTATTGTGTCTGAAGATCATCCGAATATGCCGAAAACAGTTACAGAAGCATACCGTGTTATTTCGCAAGGCTTATTAGATGGTTTTAAGGCATTAGGGTTAGAAGCATATTATGCAGTTCCAAAAACAGAAGCAGATCGTGAAAATTTGAAAAATCCACGTTCAGGTGTATGTTTTGATGCACCATCTTGGTATGAAATTGTAGTGGAAGGAAGAAAAATTGCTGGTAGTGCTCAAACACGTCAAAAAGGTGTTATTTTACAGCATGGATCGATTCCATTAGAAATTGATTTAGATGAACTATATGATCTATTTTTATTCCCAAATGAACGTGTGAAGGAACGTATGAAGAGTATGTTCTCTTCTAAAGCAGTAGCAATTAATGAATTAACAGACCGTACATTTACGATAGAACAGTTAATTAAAGCGTTTGAAGTTGGCTTTGAAAAAGGATTGGATGTAGAACTTGTTCCATATGAATTAACAGAAGAACAGTTACATGAAGTTCAAACGTTAGCGAAAGAAAAGTATGAAAGTAATGAGTGGAATTATAAAAAATAAGAGATGGCAATTGCCACCTCTTATTTTTTTATAGTAAATTAAGTACTTTTTCTACTTTGATTCCTTTATCTTGTAAAGAACGAAGGCGACTTACAACGTCCATAATTTCTTTGTCAAATGTAACGCTAATACCTTGGCTTTGTAGTTCTTCTTTTAAGCTTTCAATAGAATCATCTATGTCGATGCCAAGCTCGTAATCTTGACAAACTTCAATTGTCTTTTTCACGAGTTTCACATAATTTTCTTGTAGTTTTGTATTTGTTTCAGTCAAAGCAGATTGCTTCGGTTTTGCAGGCGCAACCGGTGCAGACTCTTGCTTTGTAACTGGAGTTGGTACTGCTTTTTTCACAGGTGCTGGAGTAGATAATTCCATAGCAGCTTCTACACTTACTGGCTTCGGTGTTGGTACCGGAGTAGGTTTAGGTGCTGCAGGTGTTTCTACTCGCGTAACAGGTTTTGGAGCAGGTGTAACTGCTTTTGGCGCTTCTACAACTACTTCTTTTTTCGGAGTAGCTTCTACAACAGTTTCTTCTTGCTCAGCAGCTTCTTTATTTTCTTTACTCCACATAACGCGTTCAATTTCTAGAGAAACATTGTTTTTGTTCATCGCTGTTAATGTAACTTTACCAACTTCAGCGTTTCCAGTGAAATCAACAATTTTATAAATAACACTCTTGTTCCAATCCACGTTTCCGCTCAAAAATAATTCTTCGTTACATTTCGGCGTTAAGCCCTCGATTTTAATTTCTGCGTTTACACCGTTTTCACTATATACCATAATTAGCGAAGCATTTACATCTTCGTCTGCTAACATTAGTTCACGTACCATTTTGCCGGTGCGTACTTGCGTTTTCTTCTTAACTGACATCTAATTTCTCCTCTCAAAAATTCAGTAATAATAAAAAAATCGTATAACGAAAAATAATTGCTCACGAAGATTTATGATACCGATAATAAAAGCATCACGTCAACAATTAACTTTAATTATTTTGCATTTTTCTTATTTTCTTTATGAAATTTTTCAATTTGTAAAATTAGACAGAAGAAAAAACAGCCTTTTGAAGGGCTGTTAAAAATTTGATTTTTTATATAGTAATTTATATAAAATAAAAAATAAGATAGCGATTAAGGCATTTTGCCAAAAGGTTAGATGATAAATGAGATAAGGTTGTTTTTTAAAATAAATATTTAAGAATATAGCGGAACAAAACGGGATAGCAAATGCGAATCCAAATAGAATTCTTCTTTTCCAATTCATTTTCTGATCAAAGGAGTAACGCTTTAACAAATATAAAATAAATAGTATACCTAGTATAATTATTGAAACAGACAAAGTAGTTCCAAGGATGCTAAAAGGCGGACTTGATAATGTATTGTTTTTTTCAAATAGAAACATAAAAAATGAAACAATTGCATCGATTCCAAACTGTATAGCAAGAAGTAAGCTAACAGAAAATCCAATTAAAGAAGTTTTTTCTAACTTTGTTTGGGTTGGTAAAGCTGATATAAGTTCATCGCAATAAGATTGTAAATCATTACCGAAAATGTCGTAAGCACTTTTATTTTCTGCTTGTGCTTCGATAAGATGATCTAATATTTCTAGTAAAAGTTCCTCCATTTGTTGCTGAGGTACGTTTGATATTCGAAGATATACTAACATATCGCCATAAGCAGCTTCGTTTTCGGAAGTTAGAAGCTCACGTTTTTTATTATTCAATTCAACCATGTCTTGGGCATTCATCCTCATCACTCCCCCTGTAATAAGTTATTTACCGTAGTAGAAATCATTCCCCAGCTTTGTTTAAATTTTTCAAGCTGTCCTAATCCTTTATCCGTTACGTGATAATATTTTCGCTTTGGACCAAGTGAGGAGGCTTTTAATGTTCCTTCAATCAATTTTTCTTTTTGCATACGTAACAATAACGGATATATGCTTCCTTCGCTTACGAATGTAAAGCCGTGTTTATTTAATTTTGTGCTCAGTTCATATCCGTACACTTCTTCTTGTGAAATGATGTATAGGATGCAACCTTCTAGTACACCTTTTAACATTTGGCTGTGCATGATTTCACCACCTTTTACTCAGGTAACTTGCGTTGCAAGGTAGCTGTTATCCAAATTATAACATCCAGTAACTTGCAACGCAAGTTACTGAAGTGGAAAACTTTAATGAGTGTTAACTTTTCAACGTTTCCCATACTAACGAGAGGGAGGGAAGCACATGAAACCATTTATGCCAAAACTCGTTTACTTTGAACCAAAGGCACTTGAATATCCGCTTGGAAAAGAGCTTTATGAGAAGTTTACGAAGATGGGATTAGAGATTCGTGAAACGACATCACATAATTAAATTAGAAATTTACCAGGAGAAAATGATTTGCAAAAGTATCGTAATGCAAAGGTTACACTTGTCGTTGGAGTGAGGAAGACGCTAAAGTTTGATACGTCAAAACCGTCAGTTGAATATGCAATTCCGCTCGCCACAGGGTGTATGGGACATTGTCATTATTGCTATTTGCAAACGACACTTGGGAGTAAGCCTTACGTTCGTGTGTATGTCAATCTTGATGAAATATTTGAGAAGGCAAAGCAATATATGGATGAAAGGGCACCTGAAATAACAAGATTTGAAGCGGCGTGTACATCAGACATTGTTGGGATTGATCATTTAACACATGCATTAAAGCGGGCGATTGAATTCATTGGAGAAAGTGAATATGGGCGTTTACGTTTCGTTACGAAATATTCGCATGTTGATCATTTATTAGATGCAAAGCATAATGGGAAAACTCGTTTCAGGTTTAGTATAAATTCACGATATGTAATTAAAAATTTTGAACCAGGGACATCGCCGTTTGAAGAGCGAATTGAGGCGGCTCGTAAAGTAGCAGGTGCAGGTTATCCACTTGGTTTTATAGTTGCACCACTTTATATGCATGAGGGATGGGAAGAAGGATACCGCGAATTATTTGAACGACTGTACAATGCGCTGAAAGATATGTCGATACCAAATTTAACGTTTGAATTGATTCAGCATCGTTTTACGAAACCAGCGAAAAAGGTTATTCAAGAGCGTTATCCAAATACGAAGCTTGAAATGGATGAAGAGAAGCGAAAGTATAAATGGGGACGATATGGAATTGGGAAATATGTATATAAAAAAGATGATGCAGAAGTATTGGAGGAAACGATTCGAGGATATATTCATCACTTTTTTCCTGACGCAGAAATTCAATATTTTACATGAAAGGAACTTGTATTTGAATACAGGTTCTTTTCACTTTTGTAGATTTAGGCTCGTTTCCACCTTGTCACGTTATTCTTTCTGGTGTATCATTTTATTGATTGCTTCGTACGGAATAAGCAAAATGAAATTGGATGGAGGAAACCGATGCCTACCCCTAGTATGGAAGATTATATTGAACAAATTTATTTGTTGATTGATGAAAAGGGTTATGCCCGTGTATCTGATATTGCTGAAGCGCTTAGTGTACATCCATCCTCTGTAACAAAAATGGTACAAAAATTAGACAAAGACGAATATCTAATTTATGAAAAATATAGAGGGCTTGTATTAACATCAAAAGGTAAAAAAATCGGAGAACGTCTCGTATATCGACATGAATTGTTAGAACAGTTTATGCGCATTATCGGTGTGGATGAAAGTAAAATTTATAATGATGTAGAAGGAATTGAACATCATTTAAGTTGGGAATCAATTGACCGTATCGGTGATTTAGTACAATACTTTGAACAAGATGAGGTTCGAGTGGAAACACTTCGTGGTGTTCAAAAAGCAAATGAAGAGAAAAGTAATTAAGGGGAACGGATGGCGTTTCCTTTTTTATTTCAATTCGAAAAGGATGGGAGAATTATGAAAGCAATTATTTTTGATTTTGATGGATTAATTGTGGACACAGAAACGATATGGTTTCACTCTTTCAGAGATGCTGTTCGTGAATACGGCGGAGAGCTACCTTTAGAGGAATTTGCGAAATGCATTGGAACAACAGATGAGGTGCTTTTTGCATATTTAAATGATCAATTAAAAGAGAAGTTTAACAAAAGTGTATTAAAAGAAAAAGTGGCAACTTTACATAAAGAGAAAATGAAAATACCAGAAGCTCGTGACGGGGTAAAAGAATATTTAGAAGAAGCGAAAGAAATGGGATTAAAAATCGCACTAGCTTCTAGTTCGTCTAGAGAATGGGTTATTCATTTTTTAGAAGAGCTACAGATTCGAGAATATTTTGAAGTAATTAAAACGAGAGAAGATGTTGAGAAGGTAAAACCAGATCCAGCTCTTTATCGAGTTGCAATAGAAGAATTAGGAATTAAGCCATCTGAAGCTGTTGTATTTGAAGATTCATTAAATGGATTGAGAGCAGCAGTTGCAGCGGGATTAACATGCGTTGTTGTACCTAATGATGTGACACGGAATTTATTATTTGAAAATCATCATCTTCGAATTGAAAGTATGAGAGAGAAAAGTTTAAAAGAAGTGCTTCAAAGTATAAAAAAAGACCGTATTTCCTAAAAGGAAGCACGGTCTTTCTTTTTGCTTTTTTTGCCTTCAATGACAGTTAAATGAGACTGTTTTCTTTTTCGTTTCAAAGTGGAAGAATTCCCTTTTTTACTTTTGTCATTAGAAGTATTTGACTTAAGGAAAGAATTGCCTAGGGGTGCTACATTTTGTTTCCCATGTTTGCGGTTCGATTGTTTTGCCGCACGCTTATATGAGCTTTGCGAATTTGCAGAACCACTGGAATTTGTAAACATCTTGTATAGCAAGTAAAAGATACCGACAACAAGTAACATGTACCCGATATTTCTTAATACACCCATGGGATTTGTAATAACAGATGAAACAAGGCCGAATATTGCCAATCCAATAATAAGCACAAATATAGCGAAAGTAAACGAACGACCGTTCATAAGGGACACCTCCTAAAAACGTATATTAAAATTAGTATATTAACGATGAGGAAAGGAGTTGAACACCATTTTTAAATAATTATTGTTTGTTCTCTAAACGTAATAATTCTTCAAACGATGCAATTGCTACTTCCACTTGGTCATCTGTTGGTTCTTTCGTTGTTAATAGTTGTAGCCATAACCCAGGATATCCAAGTACGCGTAATACGGGAATATCTCTTAATCGATTTGTAAATTGCAATACTTCAAAAGAAATACCAAGTACAACTGGAATTAATAAAATTCGGTTTATAACTCGTGCCCAAAGAGGATCTGTAGGGACTAGGAAATAAACGAACATTCCAATAATGACTGTAAATATAATAAAGCTACTGCCGCATCTATAATGGAGGCGAGTTTGCTTTTGAACGTTTTCTACAGTCAGAGGAAGGTTATTCTCATAAGCATTGATTACCTTATGCTCTGCACCGTGATACTGAAATACCCGCTTAATAAGTGGGGTTAAAGAAATAAAGTATATATAGCTCAATAATAGCATGAGCTTAATGACACTTTCGACAATGATTTGCCCAGTATGAGATGGGAAAATCGGTCTCGTTAATTCAGCTAATAGTGCAGGAACTGCTGTGAAGATGACTTTACCGAATATGAAAGATAAAACGCCAACAGCTGCAACTCCTAATACCATCGTTAATTTTGATTGTTCTTCTTTTTTATTTGCAATTTGTTCATCATCTTCTGGGTGGACGTCAAATCGTTCTGAAGCGAAGTTTAAATGCTTTGCTCCATTCGCACTTGCATCCACAATAGCGGCAATACCTCGTAAAAATGGAATTTTTTTTAGGATAGATAATACTTTATTACGAACGCGTGGTAATCGATAAAATTCAATCGATTTATCTTTACGACGAACCGCTGTAACAGTATATTCTCTACCGCCAAACATAACTCCTTCAATGACCGCTTGCCCGCCATATATTTGTTTTGACTCTTCTGCCATGTTAACACCAACCTGTATTTGTTTCTCTCTTATGTAGAAAAAGAGGCAATTGTCATACTGGGTTCTGTCGTTTTGAAATAAGACAATCACCGAGTTTCCTTTATTTTATCGGCAAATACAAGTAGATGACAAGGGAAAATGTTATGAGAGTCGGACATTTCTTATTCTTTTTATAGACAAATTTCGCAGGATTTAAACATGCTTCAAAATAGTTTCGGGCATACTATTGAGCGGAGGTGTCGATGTGAGTCAAGAACAATTAGGAACAAGGAATTTTGTACAAATCGGTTTGTTTGGTGGAATCTTTTGGGGCGGGATATGGTATTTCCTTCATATATTTTCATTCACGGAGGCGGGACCGAATTATTTCCTTTTACCATTTGCGTTTGGAAGTTGGAAAGAAGGTGTATGGGGGAATGTGTCAGGAATAGTTTGTATGGGACTTCTTTCAATTTTGATTGCCTTTTTGTATAAAGCATTTTTTGCGAAGTTTGAGGGGATTATTGCGGGAATTATTTATGGATTATTTTGGTGGGCATTACTGTTTTTGGGGATGGGTTTAATGGCTCCTGTTATTAAAAGTGCGCTCCATTTACCAAAAGAGACAATTGTAACGACAATATGTATTTTTATATTGTATGGTGTGTTTATAGCATATTCTGTTTCTTACGCAGTAAATAGCAATAAAGTAGAACAAGAAGGGCGAGAGAAGACGAACTATTCAAATAAGTAACTCCTATGTTAAAATATTGTATAGATATTTAATATTAAGGAGTTTTAAGAATATGAAAAAGTTACTCCTCGTAAACGGGCCTAACCTAAATCGCCTCGGTGTTCGTGAGGTAAATGTATATGGAAAGGGCACGCTAGCGACACTTGAAGCAGATATGAAGCAAGAAGCGGAAACAATGGGAGTGGAGTTAGAATGTTTCCAATCGAATCATGAAGGTGCCATTATCGACATTATTCATGAAGCGGAAGATATATATGAAGGGATCATTTTAAATCCGGGAGCATTTACGCATTATAGCTATGCGATTCGTGATGCCATTGCGAGCATTTCGATTCCTGTTATTGAAGTACATATTTCTAACATTCATCAGCGTGAATCGTTTCGTCACGAATCTGTGACGGCAGCTGTTTGTGCAGGACAAATTGTTGGATTTGGTTTTTATGGCTATAAGTTAGCGTTATTTGCATTAATGGAGAAATTGAGGGAGGCATAAAGTAATGGAGAAAATTGAAAGATTACGAAGTGCATTTGGTGAGGCTGGCATTGACGGTATTTTGTTAACAAATGAACATAGTCGTAGATATATGGCTAACTTCACAGGAACAGCAGGTGTAGTTCTTATTTCAAAAGATCGTGCTCAATTTATTACAGATTTCCGTTACGTCGAGCAGGCAAGTAAACAAGCGGTTGGATATGAGATTGTACAGCACGCAGGATTAATCATTGATGAAGTGGCAAAGCAAGTGAAAGAGCTTGGAATTCAAAAGCTTGGTTTTGAGCAAGATACTCTTACATATAGTTCTTATTCAGCGCATAAGGAAGCGATTGATGCTGAATTTATCCCAACTTCTGGACTTGTAGAAAAGTTACGCTTGATAAAGACTGATTCAGAGATTAAGATATTAAAGGAAGCTGCACAGATTGCAGATGCTGCCTTTGAGCATATTCTATCATTCATTCGCCCGGGAGTATCTGAAATTGAAGTGTCAAATGAACTTGAATTTTTCATGAGAAAACAAGGAGCAACATCTTCTTCGTTTGATATTATCGTTGCTTCAGGTCTTCGTTCGGCATTACCGCACGGCGTGGCATCTGAAAAAGTGATAGAAACAGGAGATTTCGTTACATTAGACTTCGGCGCTTATTACAAAGGATATTGCTCTGATATTACTCGTACGATTGCAGTCGGTGAACCATCTGATAAATTAAAAGAAATTTATAATATCGTTTTAGAAGCACAACTACGTGGTGTGAACGGTATTAAAGCTGGTTTAACAGGTCGCGAGGCTGATGCGCTAACGCGTGATTACATAACGGAAAAAGGATATGGTGAATACTTTGGACACTCTACTGGTCATGGAATAGGTCTTGAAATCCATGAAGCACCAGGTTTAGCGTTCCGTTCTGATACAGTACTTGAACCCGGTATGGCTGTAACAGTAGAACCAGGTATTTATATTCCAGGTATTGGCGGCGTACGTATTGAAGATGATATCATTGTGACAAGTGAAGGTAATGAAGTAATTACGAAATCACCAAAAGAACTTATTATTTTGTAATACACAGGAGGATTTTTTTACATGATTTCAGTAAACGATTTTCGTACAGGTTTAACAATTTCAGTGGACAATGCGCTTTGGCAAGTACTTGATTTCCAACACGTAAAGCCAGGTAAAGGTGCTGCATTCGTTCGTTCTAAACTACGTAACATTCGCACAGGTTCTGTTCAAGAGAAAACATTCCGTGCAGGTGAGAAAGTAGAAAAAGCACACATCGAAAACCGTCGTATGCAATACTTATACGCAAGCGGTGAGGCTCACGTATTTATGGATAACGGAACTTATGAGCAAATCGAGCTTGGTGAAAACCAAATCGAGCGCGAGCTTAAATTCCTAAAAGAAAACATGGAAGTAGCAATCATGACTTACCAAGGCGAAGTACTTGGTGTTGAACTTCCAAACACAGTTGAATTACAAGTTACAGAAACAGAGCCTGGTATTAAAGGTGATACTGCTTCTAACGTAACAAAACCAGCTACATTAGAAACTGGTCTTGTTGTACAAGTACCAATCTTCATTAACGAAGGCGAAATGCTTATCATCAACACTGGTGAAGGTAAATACGTTTCTCGTGCATAGTAGAAAAGCACTCGTGATAATTCACGAGTGCTTTTTTTATAGGAAATAGGGTATATAGTAAATAGCTGTTACAATAAAACTGAAAGCTGTAAGACTAGCAGCACCTACTGTGTAAGGGCTCCATGTCATACGAAAAGGTTTTACTTCACCTGTTTTATATATAGTGTGATCAATATTGGCATTTTGGTTTATATTTAAAGCAATGAGCCAAATTGTACCGAATATCCCTAAACTACCAAGGAAAAATGTCTCTATAAATGACCAACCGACCAATAAGGAAAAAAGATAAATAAGAGCTAATTCTACTACAACGGTTAAACTAATTTTCAATTTCTTCATATTTTTCCCCCTCATTCTGTAATCTCAACCAGTTTAAAAAATTTTCACGTGACACGACATGCAAAGAGCAAGTTGACTTTACTTCTTTCTCTAGTGCAGCGTGTTCGTCTGGAAACTTGTTTTCCACATGCAATGAAATATAAGGTAGTTTTTCTTGTGCTTTTAACGAGCGGGTATTATTCGTTTTAGCACCAGCAAATACGTAGGAAAGTTGTAAGTCTAAAAAGGCGATTTTAAAGATTTCTTTTTTAGCAGCCTCGTTATAGCCTTTTCCCCAATACGGATAGCCGAGCCAACTACCAATGTGAGATTGCTTCTTCTCATCATTAATATGTTTAAGTGTGGTGAGGCCAATTATTTCATTCTCTTCATTCACAATCATTCTCGATAAGGATTTCTTTTGATGTTCTTCTTCTATTGCGAAAAGAAGAAATGCTTTTGTGTCTTCGATGTTTTCTACCGTTATCCCTAATGCATTTTTTATATGTGGATCACTTGATAGCTCGAAAATCACATTTGTATAGCGTAAATCGAGTGGTAATAAAGTAACGTGCTGCATGGTGTATACCCCTTTTAAACTAAATGTACCATAATATACCATAAAATAATATGAATATTCAAATTATAATTCGGGCTTTAGAGAAAAATTATGTTTTTACTTCTGAAATAGACAACCTCTGCATATGGTTGTACAAATATATTCTTTTTAAGAATACGAAGTTAGTAACTGTTACGGGAGAAGGTGGAAGAATGAAACAGTGGCTAGCGGCAATGGAAACATCCGTGCTTGTTATGGGAGCACTTCGATTATTTTCAGGTAGTGCGGAGATATTTGCTGCTTTGCTTATGCTTTATGTGAATGATGCGAAGAAAGCGTTGTTTATAAATGGTATGTTAGCGTTTGTTGGACCTACCGTATTAATTTTAACAATGACAATTGGGATAGCGAGTGTAGCAAGTGAAATTTCTTTCTTGAAGCTCTTTTTTCTAGCGCTTGGAATTTGCTGTATTTTTATCGCATTACTGAAATAGTAAGTCGAGTATAGTGGGGAGAAGCCGATGAAAGAGGTATTAGAAGTTTTACCAAAAACGATGAAGTATTTAATTGAAGAATGTAAGCAATACGATGCTTTAGAGGAAATTCGTGTTCGAATTGGAAGACCGCTAGAGTGTATTGCACACGGAAAGGTGTTTTTTTATGACTATATCACTACTGCAGAGGATGCTATTTACTTACTGAATAAGTTAAGTCAATTCTCAATTTATACGATGGAAGAGGAATTAAAACGTGGGTATGTGACACTTCGCGGGGGGCATAGAATCGGATTAGCGGGAAAAGTCATTACAGAAAAAAGCGCAGTGAAAATGATTCGTGATGTCTCTTCCTTTAATATTCGTATTGCTCGTCAAAAAATAGGGATTGCTGAACCGCTTTTGCCATATTTGTATGAAAAAAGATGGTTAAACACGATGGTAATTGGCCCTCCGCAAACGGGAAAAACGACACTTTTAAGAGATGTAGCTCGTTGCATGAGTCAAGGAGTAAGTGCCTCGGAAATTCCTTCTTGTAAAGTGGGGATCGTTGATGAACGGTCAGAAATTGCTGGCTGTGTGAAAGGGATCCCGCAATATGATTTTGGTACCCGAGTCGATGTGTTAGACGCGTGTCCAAAGGCAGAAGGAATGATGATGATGATTCGTTCTATGAGTCCTGATATTTTGATCGTAGATGAAATTGGCCGTAAAGAAGATAGTGAAGCAATTATGGAGGCAGTGCATGCAGGTGTTCAGCTTTTTATAAGTGCACACGGATTTTCCTATGAGGATGTTGTGAGACGTCCATCGCTAAAGGCAGTGCTAGAGCTTGGTATATTTGATAGGTTTGTGGAGTTGTCAAAAGCGAGGGGTCCAGGAACGGTTATGCAGGTGAAAGATAAATATGGAAAACCAGTGCTATCAAGTAGAAAGGCTGAGGGCGTATGGTGAAAATATTCGGTGCAGTGTTAATCGTTGCGGTCAGCACCTTTTTCGGGTTTTCATACGCTAAAAGATATAGTGAGAGGCCGAGGCAACTTAGATTATTAAAATCAGCACTTCAATCATTAGAAGCAGAAATTATGTATGGACACACACCTTTATCTGAGGCTGCCGAGCGATTAGTTAAACAAATGCCAAAGCCATTAAATTGGATATTTCAAAGTTTCGCCAGAAGATTACAAAGCGGGGAACAAACAGTAAGAGAAGCGTGGATAGATAGTTTGAAAGAGAACTGGAAGTTAACCGCATTTCAACAAACTGAGTATGAAATACTGCAGCAATTTGGTGAAACGCTCGGGCAACATGATCGTGAATCACAACAAAAACATATTCGCTTATGTATTACACATTTGGAGAGAGAAGAAGGAGAAGCGAAAGCGCTACAACTGCAATACGAAAAAATGATTAAGAGCTTAGGGGTACTAGCAGGGCTACTTATTGTAATTTTACTGCTATAGGGGGGGGAGAAAGGCGATGTCCATTGATGTTGGATTAATATTTCAAATCGCCGGAATCGGCATTGTTTTAGCTTTCATTCATACTGTACTAAAAGAATTAAAGCGGGAGGATATTGCAAATTGGGTTATCCTTGTCGGTTTTGTCGTCATTTTATTTCATGTTGCATTTTTAATTAACACGCTATTTGACAAGATTAAAAGTGTCTTTCTCTTTCAGTAAAGGAGGCGGTTCGAATCGAAATTATACAAATTGTCGGATTAGGCCTCGTTGCTACGTTTTTAGCTGCTGTTTTGAATCAGCATAAATCTAGTATTACATCTTTATTTATTGTGTTCGTAGGTAGCGTGATGTTTCTTATTTTAATCGATCAAATTCATTCTATTTTACAAATGATTGAGAGAGTAGCAAGTGAAGCGAAAGTTAGTAACGTCTACGTGGAAACGTTACTAAAGATTATTGGAATTGCTTATATTGCTGAGTTTGGAGCCCAAATTACAAAAGATGCTGGTCAAGGTGCCATCGCTTCGAAAATTGAACTTGCTGGGAAAATCTTAATTCTCGTTATGGCGATTCCTATTTTGACGGTTGTAATTGAAACTATTCTCGGATTTTTACCGACGGGATAAGGGGGAGTGAATGTTGAGGAGGTTTGGAGCTAAGCTGCTATTTGCTTGCTTCCTTTTCTTTTCTTTACCGGTTGTTGTACAAGCTTCTCCTGTAGAAACAAACGTCGTTGATCAACAATTGGATAAGCTCGGAATTGAAGATGTGAAGCAATTTTGGGACGGGCTTGTTACAAAATATGGTGGCTATTTGCCAGAGAGTCAAAAAGGGAGCTTTATGGAGTTTGTAAAGGGAGAAAAAGAATTCTCTCTAAAAGAGTGGATGATAGGGTTATTAAAATATTTATTTCATGAGCTTGCTGCTAATGGAAAACTGCTTGGCACACTTATTATGCTCACAATCTTTAGTGCATTGTTGCAATCACTGCAATCCGCTTTTTCAAAAAGTAGCGTAAGTAAAATTGCTGATGCTGTTGTGTATATGGTACTTATTATTTTTGCTTTAAATAGTTTTTATGTCGTTATGACATATGCAAGAGAAACGATACAAACAATGGTAGATTTCATATTAGCGTTATTGCCAATTTTGCTGGCGCTTATAGCAACTGGGGGCGGGGTTGTATCTGTATCATTTTTTCATCCGGTTATCATTTTCTTAATGAATACGAGTGGGCTTCTTATGAATTATATCGTTCTACCACTTTTATTACTGGCAACGATATTAAGTATTGTAAGTACAATGAGTGATCAATATAAAGTGACGAAATTATCCAAGCTTCTGCAAAACGTTAGCGTAGGGATTATCGGTGTCTTTTTAACAATTTTTTTAGGAGTATTATCTGTACAAGGGACAGCAACAGCTGTTGCTGATGGAATAGCTGTGAAAACTGCTAAATTTGTAACAGGAAACTTCATTCCAGTAGTTGGAAGGATGTTTACAGAAGCGGCAGATACTGTTATTAGCGCATCAGGATTATTGAAAAACACAGTCGGAATTATTGGGCTCGTCATTTTATGCTTAATTGTTGCTTTTCCAGCGATTCAAATTTTCTGTATTGCATTTATTTATAAATTCGCAGCAGCAGTATTGCAACCGGTTGGCGGCGGAGCAATTATTCAATGTTTAGACATTATTGGACGAAGCATCATTTACGTATTTGCTTGCTTAGCTATCGTATCATTTATGTTCTTTTTAAGTATTACAATTATTATTGCTGCGGGGAATATTACACTTATGATGCGGTAGGAGGTGAAGAGTATGCAATTTGTTACAGAGTGGATCAGAAATATTATCGTTTTTTTGCTCTTAGCAACAATGCTTCATCTTATTCTTCCAAATTCGAATTTGCAAAAATACGTTAAATTCGTTGTAAGTCTTTTGTTAGTCGTATTAATTTTAACGCCCCTTTTTAAACTATTGCAGACAGATGTAAATGAAGTAATTGCAAATTTTAATGAAGAAAAGTACGTAGCAGAAGGATCTGTAAAAAATTCAATAGATTCGAAGAAAAAAGAAATACAAGCTCTAACACGTGCATATAGTTTAGAAGAGATGGCTACCAAAATGAAAAAAGAAGTAGGAAAAGAGTTTGAGAAAAAGTATGGTATGACTGTCTCTGAAATACAAATAGTCGCAGCAGAAAATACAGAAGAAGTAAAGTCAGCGAAAGATATTCAATCTGTTGTTGTGACGTTGAAAGAAAAAGAACGTAGTAAAAATGATGCAATCGAAACAGTAAAGCCAATTGAAATTAACACGAAAGAGCCTCCAAAAAAAGTGGAAGAAACGAATGTAGAAATGAAAGATTTCTTTTCAAGCAGGTGGCAACTAGAGGGTAAACAAATCCAAGTTCAAATGGAAGGGAGGACAGGTAGAGTAAATGGACAATAAAGATAAAAATTCGAAGTTCTCATTTTTTCGAAACTTATTGAATGGGGATCAAAAAGAAAGCAACGAGAAGGGTAAAAAGGTAACACCTAAGTTTTTACTTGTCCTACTCATACTTGGAATTTTGCTTATGTTTTCTAGTAGTCTCTTTTCAAGTAAAAAAGAAGAAGTACCTGTATTTAAAGAACAAAAAACTCAAAATCAAGAAAAAGACGTACCAACTTTCGGACAAAAAAGTAATGATAGTATGTCAAATGTAGAAAAATATGAAAAAGCGTATGAACAAGAATTAAAAACTGCTTTAGAAGAAATAGCAGGAGTAAAAGACGTAACGATTAAAGTGAATTTAGATTCATCTGAAGAAAAAATTTTAGAAAAAAATACAGTGAAACGCTCACAAACAACAGGTGAAACAGATAAAACAGGCGGTAAGAGAGAAGTAGAGGACGAGTCTCTTGATGAAAAGACTGTCATTATACGTGAAGGGGATAAGGAAACTCCTGTTGTTTTACGAACAGAGAAGCCGAAAGTACGTGGTGTTCTTGTCGTAGCAAAGGGAGTGGATAATATACAAGTTAAAGCAATGGTAAAAGAAGCTGTGATAAGGCTGCTAGATGTACCGGCCCATCGCGTTTCAGTTTCACCGAAAAATTGATAGGGAGGAAATAAAGTGTTAAAAAAACAAACAGTTTGGTTATTAACGATGTTAAGTTTAGTTGTTGTACTATCTGTGTATTACGTGACAACTCCTGACAAAATGAATACAGCATCGCCGGCAACAGGTGAAAAGATTGGACAAGAAAAACAAGGTACTGATAAAGCAGTAACAAACGAAGCGCCTAAAGAAACTCCGAAAAAAGAAAATACAAGCAAGGAAACAACAAATAAAGAAACAGACAAAAAAGAAAATGCAAAAAAAGAGACAAGTAAAAAAGAGGGTAATGTATCAGTTCAATCAAGTGATGAGAATTTCACAGCTTTACGTATGCAAATGGAAGATCAGCGTAGTGAACAAAAAGCAAAATTACAAGAAGTGATGAGTTCAACAAAAGCTTCAGCAACAGAAAAGAATAAAGCAAAAGAAAATTTTGATGCCATTACGACAATGGAAACGAAGCAAGAATTACTTGAGACAGTAATTAAATCTCAAGGAGGATATCCAGATGCTCTTGTAAGAGCTGATGGTACTGACATTAGAGTAACGGTTAAAGCGGCAAAACATTCACAGAAAGAAGCAAATAAAATTATTCAACTTGTAAGAAGTGAAGGCGGATCAAAAGATGTAGGTGTGAAATTTGATCCACCAGCGAAATAGGTGAAACTTTAATCCGCAGGGATTTTCCTGCGGATTATTATCTTTTACTAAGCAAAGGGTATGCAAATAGTAAAATAGAGTATGTAAGTAAATGTGTGAATAGAAAAAAGCTATCATTTTCGATAGCTTTTTTCTATTTCGTCTTTGTAGTTATTTTTACTATGTTCAACTCGGAATGGAGAAACACGTTGCGAGTAAAAGATTAATGGTTCATGGTACTGATGATTACTTTTTCCGGATTTGACGTGGATGCAAAGAACACATGCCCAAACGATTACAGCAGGTAAAAAGAGAATGAGCCATATCATATTTCCACACCTCGACACAATATATTTTCTACACTTTGAACATACTATTCTTATATGAAGGAATGATGAACGGCGTGTAAACAAAAAAATAATATTTGGTAAAAATATGTTATTGACTATAGGTGTAGTGAAGAGTGGAGAGGGAATGGCATGTTTGCTGTGTAACGTTTTGCTAAAGTAGTGAATGTTTTTTAAGAAGTGGTCTTGCCAATTTCATGTGAAACTTGGTATTATTACTAGGTATTAAATTTTTATTGGAATAATATTTTTACAGGAGTTTCGATTTATTATAAAGAAATATAAATTGGAATGTTTAAAAAATTTATCGTAAGATGGAAATAGTAAATATTTCTATTAGTTAATGAAATATATTTTCTAATAGAATACATCGTATTTTTACAGTCAATCTAGTTTTCGTGACGAGAATCTGTAAAAACGGGACAAACAAGAGTATGGGAGTGGATTTTACATGTTTAAAATTCAAGAAGTTCGTGAATTAATTAAATTAATTGATAGCTCTAATATTGATGAATTTGAATACAAAAAAGACGGTACAACAATCAAAATGAAAAAGCGTGGTAATGAAGTTGTTGCTGTGCAAGCACCTGCAGCAAAACAAGCTATGCAACCAGTAGCGCCTGTTGAAGTTGAAACGACAGTAGCAGCAGCGCAAGCAGAAGCGCCAAAACAAGAAGAAAATAAAACTGTTCAAGATGAAAACCTACATAAAATCACATCACCGATGGTAGGTACATTCTATTCTTCTTCTTCACCTGATACACCTCCATATGTAAGTGTTGGGGATAGAGTATCGAAAGATTCTATCGTATGTATTGTCGAGGCTATGAAGTTATTTAACGAAATTGATGCTGATGTAGAGGGCGAAATTGTTGAAATTCTTGTTAATAACGGACAGCTTGTTGAGTATGGACAACCGCTATTTCTTGTAAAAGCGTAATAAGGGAGTCTTTGTGATGATAAAAAAAGTATTAATAGCCAATCGTGGGGAAATTGCTGTACGAATTATTCGTGCTTGTAAAGAAATGGATATTGAAACAGTTGCAATTTATTCAGAAGCAGATAAAGAGTCACTTCACGTACAGATTGCAGACGAGGCGTATTGTGTAGGACCAACGATTTCGAAAGAAAGCTATTTAAATTTGACGAACATTATTAGCGTTGCGAAGTTAACAGGCTGCGATGCTATTCATCCGGGATACGGATTTTTAGCAGAGAATGCAGATTTCGCAGAGTTATGCCGTGAATGTAACTTGATTTTTATCGGTCCAAGTCCAGAAGCTATTTCAAAGATGGGCACAAAAGACGTTGCTCGTGATACAATGAAAGAAGCAGGGGTTCCGATTGTACCAGGTTCACAAGGGATTATTAAAAATACCGAAGAAGCGATCGAGCTTGCTAATCAAATTGGATATCCAGTTATTATTAAAGCGACTGCAGGTGGTGGCGGAAAAGGTATTCGTGTTGCACGCCATGAAGAAGAGCTTATAAAAGGAATTCAAATTACACAGCAAGAAGCTAGTACCGCTTTTGGGAACCCTGGTGTATACTTAGAAAAGTACGTTGAAGATTTCCGCCATGTTGAGATTCAAATAATGGCAGATACACACGGAAATGCCATTCATTTAGGAGAGCGTGATTGTACAATTCAGCGCCGTTTGCAAAAACTATTAGAAGAAAGTCCATCACCTGCACTTGATGAAGATATTCGCAAGCAGATGGGTGAAGCGGCAGTTAAAGCGGCGGTAGCGGTTGATTATACAGGTGCTGGTACGGTTGAGTTTATTTATGAATATAAAACGAAAACCTTTTATTTCATGGAGATGAATACGAGAATTCAGGTTGAGCATCCGGTTACTGAAATGGTAACGGGAATGGACTTAATTAAAGAACAAATTCTTGTTGCTTCAGGAGAAAAGTTATCGTTACAGCAAGAAGAAGTACAATTTAATGGTTGGGCAATTGAATGTCGAATTAATGCGGAAAACCCTGCCAAAAAATTTATGCCATCTCCAGGTAAAGTAGAAATGTACTTACCACCAGGAGGATTTGGTATTCGCGTCGATTCAGCTGTATATCCGGGATATTCAATCCCACCTTTCTATGATTCGATGGTTGCTAAATTAATTGTTCACGGAAAAACACGTGAAGAGGCAATTGCAAAAATGAAGCGCGCACTTAGTGAATTTGTCATTGAAGGCGTACATACAACAATCCCGTTCCATTTGCAATTGCTAGATCATCCTGATTTTGTAAAAGGTGAGTTTAATACGAAATTTTTGGAAGAGCATGAACTTGTGACGCAGTGATACATTAAAGGAGGTTTTTTTTCATGGCTGAACATATGTTAGATATGGGTCAAGATACAACTCTTGGTAAAGTAGAAATTGCACCAGAAGTAATTGAAGTAATTGCAGGTATTGCAGCTGCTGAAGTAGAAGGTGTAGCGGCAATGCGCGGTAATTTTGCTACAGATGTTGTTGAGAAGTTAGGTAAGAAAAATCATGGTAAAGGTGTAAAGGTTGAATTAGCAAACGAAGATATTATCGTTGACCTTTATGTTGTAATGTATTTTGGTGTAGCAATTCCAGTTGTTGCACAAAAGATTCAAGACAATATTCGCCAAGCACTCTTTACGATGACAGGACTTGAGCCAAAAGAAGTGAATGTTCACATCGTTGGCGTAACATTCGAAACACAAAAAACAGAAATCGAACCAGTGTAAGAATGAAAAGGTGCCTAGTAACATAGGCATCTTTTTTATCGTTTCATTTCTTCACAAATTACAACCCTCTAATTATTATACTATTTCAAAAAATAAGAAATAAACAAGAAAATGTGTTGTTTTTCCAAAAAACGTACATTGTGATAAGATATGGAACTTGAAGTTAATCTTTTTATTATTTTTCAGCCTTGTAACCCGTGTGTGAAACGATAAATTGTGTTATTATCATTGTATTATAAGGTTGGAAAATCAATGAAAACTGTAAGAGTAAGTGAATTGACGGCTTATAAATTATAATAATATAACAAAGTATAAGGAAAGACTTGAAGCATAAAGGAGAGTTACAATGAAACGTAGGACGGCTAGAGAAAGAGCAATGCAAGCATTATACCAAATGGATATTACAGGTGAATTAGAACCGATAGTAGCAGTGGAAAACACGCTAGATGAAGGCGAAGAAACAAATGAGTTTCTAGAGTCACTTGTAGTAGGTTTTGTAGAAAATAAAGAAGCAATCGATGAAGCGATTCGTCAAAACTTAAAAAAGTGGAAGCTTGAGCGTATTAGCATTGTTGATCGCAGTATTTTACGTGTAGCTGTGTATGAAATGAAATACATGGAAGAAATTCCACACAACGTAACAATTAACGAAGCAATTGAAATTGCTAAAACATTTGGGGATGAGGAATCTCGTCGTTTTATTAACGGCGTTTTATCTAATATAAAAGATACACTGTAAATTCTTTAAGGGGGAATCTTAAAATGGTAGCAGTAATCATCAAAGGAAATGAAGTTGCGGAGAAAAAACGAGCACAATTAACAGAAGAAGTTGTGAAGTTGAAAGAGCAAGGTATTGTACCAGGGTTAGCAGTTATTTTAGTTGGAGAAGATCCAGCATCTCGTTCTTATGTGAAAGGAAAAGAAAAAGGCTGTGAACAAGTAGGGATTTACTCAGAGCTAATTGAACTTCCTGAAACAATTACTGAGGAACGTTTGCTTGCTGAAATCGATCGCTTAAATGGCGATGACCGTATTAATGGCATATTGGTGCAATTACCTTTACCAAAACATATTGAAGAAAAAGCTATCATTGAAAGAATTTCACCAGAAAAGGATGTAGACGGATTTCACCCAATCAGCGTGGGACGTATGATGACGGGACAAGATACATTCCTTCCATGTACACCGCATGGTATTGTAGAATTAGTAAAAGAAACAAATCTTGATATTTCTGGAAAACATGTAGTAGTAATTGGAAGAAGTAATATTGTCGGTAAACCAGTGGGGCAATTGTTTTTAAATGAAAATGCAACTGTCACATATTGTCATTCTAAGACGCAAAATATGAAAGAGTTATCGAAGTTAGCTGATATTTTAATCGTAGCTGTTGGACGACCTAAAATGATAACAGCGGATTATATTAAAGAAGGAGCGGTTGTAATTGACGTTGGTGTTAACCGTTTAGAAACAGGAAAACTTTGTGGTGATGTTGACTTTGACAACGTGTTAGATGTTGCGGGTTACATTACACCTGTGCCAAAGGGTGTTGGTCCAATGACAATCACAATGCTTCTTCATAATACTGTTGAATCTGCTAAACGTGCAGGTGTCGTTTGTAAATAATTTGAGTCGGCTATGAGGAGAGAGAAATGGAGAAGCAATATTTAACCGTTACAGCGTTAACACGCTATATAAAAACAAAAATAGAATATGATCCGCATTTGCAGTCTGTTTGGTTAAAAGGTGAAATTTCCAACTTTAAAAATCATAGCCGTGGCCACATGTATTTTACATTGAAAGATGAAAATGCAAGAATCGCAGCGGTTATGTTTGCGGGTCATAATCGTAATATTAAATTCAAACCTGAAAATGGGATGAAGGTACTCGTGAAAGGGAAAATCTCTGTTTACGAGGCGAGTGGTTCTTATCAAATTTATATTCAAGACATGCAGCCTGACGGAGTCGGAAATTTACATTTAGCGTACGAACAGTTAAAAGTTCGCTTAGAAGAAGAAGGACTTTTTTCTCAAGTTTATAAAAAAGCAATTCCTCCTTACGCTAAAACAATAGGTGTGATTACGTCGCCAACAGGAGCAGCGATTCGTGATATTATAACAACGATTAAACGTCGTTATCCAATTGGGAATGTTATTGTATTTCCGGTACTTGTACAAGGGGAGTCAGCGGCTCCCTCGATTGTACAAGCGATTCGTACAGCGAATGAAATGGGAGAGATAGATGTACTAATCGTTGGTCGTGGTGGAGGTTCTATTGAGGAATTATGGGCTTTCAATGAGGAAATGGTTGCAAGAGCAATCTTTAAGAGTGAAATTCCTATTATTTCGGCAGTAGGCCATGAAACGGACTTTACAATCGCAGATTTTGTTGCAGATTTACGCGCACCAACACCGACTGCAGCAGCTGAGCTAGCAGCACCTAATATTATAGAGTTACAAGAAAAGGTATTACAAAGAACTCTGAGATTGCAAAGAGCAATGAAAGAGTTAGTACATAAAAAAGAAGAAAAACTACAAGTGTTGCAAAAATCGTATGCGTTCCGTTATCCAAGACAAGTATATGAGCAAAAGGAAGAGCAATTAGATAGAGCGCTAGAACAGCTTGTTTTAGCGAAAGAGCGCTATATTGATAAAAAGGTGAATCAGTTAAAGCAACTTTCATTTTATTTAGAGAAGCACCACCCATCTCAAAAAATTATTCAAACGAAGGTAGCTGTTGAAACGTTGCAAAAGCAATTACAACGTGAAATGCAAACGTTACTTCAAACGAAAGAATTTGCCTTTGTAAGAGCTGCTCAAAAACTTGAAGCGTTAAGTCCGCTTAAAGTAATGATGAGAGGGTATGGGCTTGTATATGATGAAGAGAAGCAAGTGTTAAAAAGTGTGAAAGATGTAAGCCTTGGAGATGCTGTTTCAGTTCAATTACAAGATGGAATACTAGATTGTAGCGTATCAGGCATAGAGGAGCGTGAATTGAATAATGGAAAATAAATTAAGCTTTGAAGAGGCAATTTCGCAACTTGAGCATCTTGTTTCTAAGCTAGAACAAGGTGACGTACCTTTAGAAGAAGCGATTTCTTATTTTAAAGAGGGTATGGAATTATCTAAGCTTTGTGATGAGAAGTTGAAGAATGTACAAGAACAAATGGCAGTTATTCTTGGGGAAGATGGAGAGCTTGAACCGTTTACTGCTTTAGGAGATGAAGCATAGTGACGATTGCTTTTGATACTTTTTTGAAGGAAAGTAAAACTTTCGTAGAAGAGAAACTTGTAAGCTATGCAAATGAATTACAATGTCCAAATGTACTTCGTGAAGCGATGGCATATTCTTTAGAAGCGGGTGGAAAACGTCTCCGCCCGTTACTTTTGTTTGCAACATTACAAGCGTTTGGGAAAGAAAGAAATCTTGGAGTAGGTGCAGCTTGTGCTCTTGAAATGATTCATACATATTCGTTAGTTCATGACGATTTACCTTGTATGGATGATGATGATTTAAGAAGAGGAAAGCCCACAAATCACAAAGTATTTGGTGAAGCGATGGCAGTTTTAGCAGGAGATGGCTTATTGACGTATGCTTTTCAAGTTATTATGGCATATGAGCAAAAAGAAATTTCTGCAGAAAAAAAAGTAAGACTTGTACTTGAACTTGCAAAAGCAGCAGGACCAGAAGGAATGGTTGGCGGACAAGTGGCAGATATGGAAGCTGAAGGGAAACGCCTTACGATTGATGAATTGGAGTACATCCATAAACATAAGACCGGAAAACTGCTTGAATTTGCTGTACTTGCGGGTGCGATACTTTCTGATGCGACAGAAGAGCAAGAAGAAAAGTTGCTTACGTTTGCTAAATATATCGGTCTAGCTTTCCAAATTCGAGACGATATTTTAGATGTCGAAGGCACCGAAGAAGAGATTGGAAAACCGATTGGTAGCGATCTTTCTAATGAAAAGAGCACATATACGACGTTGTTTACTGTAGATAGAGCAAAGGATATTTTAGAAGAAACAATTGCAGAAGCAAAAGGTGCAATTAGCTCCTTGCAATTACAAGATGAATATTTACTATCTATTTGCGATTTGATTGCAAAACGTAATAACTAATATAACAGCGTTTTCATTTGTTGAGTCATTCATCATTTTATGATATAAATGTAGGAAAAGGTTTTTCTTTTCTTGTTATTGGCAAAAATATATGTAGATTACATTGCCGTTATCACTTCGTGTTAGCGGCTATTTTTTTCATCGCCTAAAGAAATATGGTTTATAATAGGATTAAGGCGCAATAGACTGGTTAATAGCGGGACAAGACGAAAAGTAGAAAAGAGAATTTCTTGTTTTGTGTAAATGTTTTTTATAATATTTGACATGTTGACAGATTATGAAATGAAAGTGAGTGATCCATGTGGATCTAACGCAAATTCAAAACCCTAGTTTTTTGAAAGATATGTCTATCAGTGAACTAGAGGGATTGAGTGAGGATATTCGTAAGTTTTTAATTGAAGAGCTCTCTCAAACAGGTGGACATATTGCACCTAATTTAGGTGTAGTAGAACTCACAATTGCTCTGCACAAATTATTTGATAGCCCGCAAGATAAATTTTTATGGGATGTAGGACATCAATCCTATGTACATAAAATTTTAACTGGACGCGCGAAAGAGTTTGGTACATTAAGGCAATATCAAGGTCTATGTGGTTTCCCGAAACGTTGCGAGAGTGAGCATGATGTATGGGAAACTGGTCATAGCTCGACTTCGTTATCGGCTGCAATGGGAATGGCTCTGGCACGTGATTTAAAGAAAACGAAAGAATATGTTATACCAATTATTGGAGATGGTGCTTTAACAGGTGGAATGGCCTTAGAGGCATTGAACCATATTGGACATGAAAAAACAGACATGATTGTTATTTTGAATGATAATGAAATGTCAATTGCACCAAACGTTGGTGCGCTTCATAATGTACTCGGTCGTTTACGTACCGCAGGAAAATATCACTGGGTAAAAGATGAATTAGAGTATATATTAAAGAAAATCCCAGCAGTTGGCGGGAAAGTGGCTGCGACAGCAGAGAAAATAAAAGATAGTCTTAAATATTTACTAGTATCTGGTGTCTTTTTCGAAGAGTTAGGCTTTACATATTTAGGTCCAGTCGATGGGCATGATTATGAAAAGTTATTCGAAACGTTGCAATATGCAAAGAAAACAAAAGGCCCAGTACTTGTTCACGTTATTACGAAAAAAGGAAAAGGTTATAAACCGGCTGAGAGTGACGTTATTGGAACTTGGCATGGAACAGGACCTTATAAAATTGAATCAGGTGACTTCGTTAAGCCAAAAGAAGTTGCACCAGCATGGAGTGCTGTCGTTAGTGAAACAGTACTTAAGCTGGCGAGAGCGGATGAGCGTATCGTAGCAATTACACCTGCAATGCCTGTTGGATCAAAACTTGAGAAATTCCAAAAAGAATTCCCAGATCGTATGATTGATGTAGGTATTGCAGAACAGCACGCTACAACAATGGCAGCAGGTATGGCAACGCAAGGAATGAAGCCATTCTTAGCAATTTATTCGACATTTTTACAAAGAGCATATGACCAAGTTGTTCATGATATATGCCGCCAAAATTTAAATGTTTTCATCGGAATAGATCGCTCGGGATTAGTAGGAGCAGATGGTGAAACGCATCAAGGCGTATTTGATATCTCATTCTTACGTCACTTGCCGAATATGGTGCTTATGATGCCGAAAGATGAAAATGAAGGGCAACATTTAGTTTATACGGCGATGCAATATGAAGATGGACCAATCGCATTGCGTTATGCTCGTGGTAATGGACTTGGCGTTCATATGGATGAAGAATTAAAGGCGATTCCAATCGGTACGTGGGAGACGTTAAAAGAGGGTACACAAGCAGCTATTTTAACGTTTGGTACGACAATACCAATGGCAATGGAAGCAGCTGAGCGTCTTGAAAAAGCTGGGGTTTCAGTGAAAGTAGTGAATGCTCGCTTTATTAAACCAATGGATGAAGCATATTTACATGATCTTCTAGGGAAGAATATACCGATTTTAACGATTGAAGAAGCTTGTTTAATCGGTGGTTTTGGAACAGGAGTAGTTGAATTTGCATCTGAAAATGGTTACCATAGTGCATTAGTTGAACGAATGGGTATTCCAGACCGCTTCATAGAGCACGGAAGTGTAACAAAATTATTAGAAGAAATTGGTTTAACGACAGATGCTGTTGTAGACAGTATTCATACAATGATTCCATCAAAACAAAAAAGGGCGTAACAAATGAGCGTAAAAAAAGAAAGAGTAGATGTACTATTAGTAGAGCGAGGACTTATAGAAACGCGTGAGAAAGCAAAGCGCGCCATTATGGCCGGACTCGTATATGCAAATGAGATGAGACTTGATAAGCCAGGAGAGAAAATCTCGCAAGATACTGAGATTACGGTGAAGGGACAAGTTATGCCGTATGTAAGTCGTGGTGGTTATAAACTTGAAAAGGCATTAGAGACATTTCATCTTGATTTACAAGATAAAGTTATGATAGATATTGGTTCATCAACTGGTGGCTTTACAGATTGCGCGCTTCAAAATGGAGCGAAATTATCTTATGCATTAGATGTAGGATACAATCAACTAGCGTGGAAATTACGTCAGGATGAGCGTGTTGTTGTAATGGAACGAACAAACTTCCGTTACGTGACACCAGCAGACTTAGAACGTGGTTTACCTCAATTTGCAAGTATTGATGTTTCATTTATATCATTAAAGCTTATACTGCCAGTTTTAAAAACAATGCTTATGCCTAACGGAGATGTAGCAGCGTTAATTAAACCGCAGTTTGAAGCTGGAAGAGAGCAAGTTGGGAAAAAAGGTATCGTTCGTGATAGAAAAGTACATGAAGCTGTTGTAGAAATGATTGTCGATTTTGCTTTAAAAGAGGGCTATGATGTGGAAGGTTTAACATTCTCACCAATTACGGGTGGGGATGGTAATATTGAATTTTTAATTCATCTGAAATGGCATGGTGAACGTGAGAATGGCGAAAATCATTCTCCGATTTCTATAGAGCAAGTTGTTACAGAAGCACATGACGTTCTAAAACAAAAAGGGAAAGGGGAATAACATATGTTGTTCCTCTTTTTGCTGTAATTGTATAATGATTGTAAAAACAATTGTGTACAAGAAACGAATTATAAGTTAACATAAATAAGTGAAGTATACCAATGTTTAAACTATGGTAAGAGATAGTGTGAGGTGCAAATGTATGAATAAAGGTCAGCGCCATATTAAAATCAGGGAAATTATTGCAAACAAAGAAATTGAAACACAAGATGAATTAGTTGATATTTTACGTAATGAGGGATTTAATGTAACGCAAGCAACAGTATCGCGCGATATTAAAGAACTGCACTTAGTG
The DNA here is from genome assembly GCF_003217275.1 of Bacillus sp. 196mf. NCBI lineage: Bacteria > Bacillati > Bacillota > Bacilli > Caryophanales > Bacillaceae > Bacillus > Bacillus sp. 196mf. The sequence goes on along the minus strand of NZ_QJTG01000006.1, from coordinate 135,999 downwards.
AAGGTGCCATTACATGATGGGCGCTATAAATATAGCTTGCCAGCAGATCAACGATTTAACCCGTTACAAAAATTAAAACGAAATCTAGTGGATTCATTTGTAAAATTAGACACGGCAGGACATATGCTTGTGCTAAAAACATTGCCTGGTAACGCTCATTCACTTGGAGCACTTATTGATCATTTAGAGTGGGATGAGATCATCGGAACCATCTGTGGTGATGATACTTGCTTAATTATTTGCCGTACACCTGACGATACAGGTGTTGTCTCTGATCGTTTCTTAAATATGTTGTAACAAAAAATCTTGTTTGCTTTCCATCGTAAAGTGGGAAGTGAACAAGATATTTTTATTGGTCAAAAATATGATTTTTCAATTGTAATATAATATTTTGTTTGCATAAAGTTAGAAAATAGATGGATTGACCCGTAAAACAAATGTTTGGTACAATGAAGCGGGTTAGAAGAGTATATACATACAAATATATAGCATGATTATTTGAATGAAGAAATGAGAAAATCCTTTAGTAAGGGATTATTTTATAACGAGGTGAATGGGGCATTGTTATCGGAATTATCGATTAGAAACTTTGCTATTATTGAAGCATTAAATATTTCTTTTCAAAAAGGTTTAACGGTTTTAAGCGGTGAAACAGGGGCCGGAAAATCGATTATTATTGATGCGATTAGTTTACTTGTAGGTGGCCGTGGGTCAGCAGAATTTGTTCGATATGGAACAGAAAAGGCTGAGATTGAAGGGCTGTTTTATGTTGAAGATGATAAGCATCCATGTATTGAAAAGGCAGAAGAGTTAGATATAGAAATAGAAGATGGCATGATTATTTTAAAGCGTGATATTGCTGCGAACGGGAAGAGTGTATGTCGTGTAAATGGGAAGCTTGTTACACTTAGCATATTAAAAGAAATTGGGAAAACACTTGTTGATATTCATGGACAGCATGAAACGCAAGATTTAATGAATGAAGAACGACATCTGTTTATGCTTGATCACTTTGATGGGGATCGAATCGTTAAACAACTAGACATATATCAAAACGTATACGCTGACTATGAAAAATTAAAAAAACAATTGAAATCGTTAAGTGAAAATGAACAACAGATGGCACATCGCTTAGATTTAATTCAATTTCAGCATGAAGAAATTCGCAAAGCTGATTTAAAGATGGATGAAGAAAATGAATTAACTGAGGAACGATTGCAAATTTCTAATTTTGAAAAGATTTATAAAGCATTAGGTGATGCATATCGTTCATTGAGTGCTGACGGACAAGGATTAGATAATGTAAGAAGCGCAATGGGACAAATGGAAAGTATTACACATTTAGATGAAATGTATCAAGAGAATCATGATTCAATTGCAAATAGTTATTACTTATTAGAAGAGGTTGCATATCAACTGAGAGAAAAGCTCGATATGATGGAATATGATCCAAATCGTTTAGATGAAATCGAAACACGTTTGAATGAAATTCGTATGCTAAAGAGAAAATATGGAAATACTGTAGAAGAGATTTTAGCGTATGCAGATAAAATTGAACAAGAAATATTTACAATTGAAAATAAAGACGTTCATATTGAAACGACGAAGAAACAGTTGAAGGAATTAGAAAGTGTTATTCTGAAAGAAGCAACGTTGTTAAGTAATATGCGTCATGAGCTTGCAGAACACCTTACAAATGCAATTCATCAGGAATTAAAAGAATTATATATGGAAAAAACGAAATTTGAAGTGAGAATTATGAAGAGAGAAGGAAATGCAGAAGAGCCCCTTGTGGAAGGTGCGCCGGTAAGACTTACGGCGGATGGTTACGATCATGTGGAATTTTATATTTCGACGAACCCAGGAGAGCCGCTAAAACCACTTTCAAAGGTTGCTTCTGGCGGAGAGTTATCTCGTATCATTTTAGCTTTAAAAAGCATTTTTTCTAAGCATCAAGGGGTTGCATCTGTTATTTTTGATGAAGTGGATACGGGTGTAAGTGGCCGGGTCGCACAGGCTATTGCTGAAAAAATTTATCGAGTATCAGTAAACTCGCAAGTACTTTGTATTACGCACTTACCTCAAGTAGCTTCAATGGCAGATTCGCATTTATTTATTCGAAAACAAGTAGCGAATGATCGGACAATTACATCAGTTACTGTTTTAACTATGGAGGATAAAGTAACAGAAATAGCTCGAATGATTTCTGGTGTGGAAATCACAGATTTAACGACGGAGCATGCGAAAGAATTACTTACGCAAGCGCATCATTTTAAACAGACAGCAGAGGCTATCCAGTAATGGATAGCTTTTTTTCTCAAATGACGATTTCTTAATTCTTCCGGTTATAAATAAAGCACTGCAAGGAGAGATTAAAAAGTGAAGCCAAGAGGCTGAATGTGGGGTAGGAGCGAGGAGAGTGAACAAGTTGAAATTAGAAAAATTTCGAAAAATAATAGGTCTTTGTCTCCTTGTTTCTTTAGTTTTTATTGGATGTTTTAAACCGCTTCGAACGTTTATTTCATCACCGAAACAACTTGTTGTTTTTGAAGGACAACAATCAGAAATAACATCATTACCAGTTTTCAAAGCTTCATCCACAAATCGTCATGTATTTACAGTGAGTTCGAATGAACAAAAACAAGGACTTATGGTAAATTCTCATCAAAATGGTGAAGCTGATATGGTATTTCAGCTTGCGGGTTTTCCAGTGAAAAAAGTAAATGTGAAAGTGTTAAAAGATTTTAAAGTGATTCCAGGTGGACAATCAATTGGTGTGAAATTAAATACAAAAGGTGTACTTGTTGTAGGCCATCATTTAATTCAAACTGAAAAAGGTAAAATATCTCCTGGTGAAACAGCAGGTGTACAAATTGGAGATATGATTACTGAAATTAATGGTAAAACCATTGAAAGAATGAGTGATGTAGCACCGTTTATTCATAATAGTGGAGAAACAGGTGAACCGCTTAATCTTGTATTGCTAAGAGATGGAAAATATATTCGTACGAAGCTAACGCCGCAAAAAGACAATGGTGAAGCGTCTTATCGAATTGGCTTGTATATCCGTGATTCGGCAGCTGGAATTGGAACGATGACATTTGTTCATCCGGATTCTATGAAATACGGGGCGCTTGGTCATGTTATTTCTGATAATGATACAAAAAAGCCGATTCAAGTCGAAGATGGACAAATTATGCGCTCGACAGTTACATCAATTGAAAGAGGCAGTCATGGGAATCCAGGCGAGAAATTAGCAAGATTTTCACCAGATCGTGAAGTGATTGGCAATATTACAATTAATAGTCCATATGGTATTTTTGGAAAATTAAATACGAATATGAAAAACGGTATAATGGATAAAGCAATGCCTATCGCATTATCTCATCAAGTAAAAGAAGGACCGGCAAAAATATTAACAGTTATTGATCAAGATAAAGTAGAAGCGTTTGATATTGAAGTCGTTAGTACAGTGCAGCAAAAATTCCCAGCTACAAAGGGTATGGTAATAAAAGTAACAGATAAACGTCTATTAGCGAAAACGGGCGGTATCGTACAAGGAATGAGTGGAAGTCCAATTGTACAAAATGGAAAAGTAATTGGTGCTGTTACACATGTATTTGTAAATGATCCAACATCAGGATATGGTGTTCATATTGAATGGATGTTACATCAAGCTGGAATTAATATTTATGATCAAGAGAAAAAAGCGAGCTAATACATATTAGCTCGCTTTTTCTGTTGAAAAATTCGTTGAAATTTTGTAAAAGCTCCGCAAGAGGTGTTTTTTGTTGTAAAATAAAAGAAAAGGGTTGAACGTTTCGTTGTATTTCTATGATGGAATGTGTTGCGAAAGGGAATAAATGAACGATAAACATATTTTTTTGTGATTTTATCGGAAAGTAAGAAACTTTAAAAGGGAATTTTCACACAATTGTCGAACAATTCATGTAGCCTAGAAGGATACACATGTCGGAGAATCGATTCGGTAAGGGAGGAAAAGCTGTGGAGAAAATTAAAGTATGTCTTGTGGATGATAATAAAGAACTAGTATCAATGTTAGAGAGCTATGTAGCTGCTCAAGATGATATGGAAGTAATCGGTACTGCTTATAATGGTCAAGAGTGTTTAAACTTATTAACAGATAAGCAACCTGATGTACTCGTTTTAGACATTATTATGCCACACTTAGATGGTTTAGCTGTATTGGAAAAAATGCGACATATTGAAAGGTTAAAACAGCCTAGCGTAATTATGTTGACAGCATTCGGGCAAGAAGATGTGACGAAAAAAGCAGTTGACTTAGGTGCCTCATATTTCATATTAAAACCATTTGATATGGAGAATTTAACGAGTCATATTCGTCAAGTGAGTGGTAAAGCAAATGCTATGATTAAACGTCCACTACCATCATTCCGATCAGCAACAACAGTAGATGGAAAACCGAAAAATTTAGATGCGAGTATTACGAGTATCATTCATGAAATTGGTGTACCCGCTCATATTAAAGGATATATGTATTTACGAGAAGCAATCTCCATGGTATACAACGATATCGAATTATTAGGATCGATTACGAAAGTATTGTATCCAGATATCGCAAAGAAATATAATACCACAGCAAGCCGTGTGGAGCGAGCAATTCGTCACGCGATTGAAGTAGCTTGGAGCCGTGGGAATATTGATTCTATTTCGTCCTTATTCGGTTATACAGTATCCATGTCAAAAGCAAAACCTACGAACTCTGAGTTTATCGCAATGGTTGCGGATAAGCTGAGACTTGAACATAAGGCTTCGTAAACGCTGTAGTATCAAGGTGTTAAGCGTATTTCATAATAAAATTTAATAACCAACGAATTACGTATGTAGGCAATAAAGTACATAGGTAATTGGCGGTTAATTTAAAAACCTTCTATTTATTGGATTGAAATTTTGATTCCAATATCTAGGAGGTTTTTTGTTGTATGAATAACTTTCAAATGAATGTAGAAAACTTTTTACTTCATTGCGATGCAAAGCATCTAAATAGAAGAAAATGATGAACTCTTATTAAGTTGACCTATCAATTTGAGGATGGGCACCAATAAATAGAATCATTTAATGATAGTTATGAAATATACAATGCCTTGATATAGCGATGGTTATACAGTATCCATGTCAAAAGCAAACCTACGAATTCTGAATTTATCGCAATGGTTGCGGATAAGCTGAGAGTAGGAACAGTAAGGGATTTAAGTTATAGTAAAGCTTAATAATTCTTGCAATTTATACTCGATAGTAAATTTAAAATCAATGAGTTTTTTATTTACCTCGATTTAAGGATTTTGAAGGAATACATATTTATATAGAAAAATGCAGTGAAAATACGGATATGTACAGAAAATAAGTGGATTTGACATCATAATCTCTATAACGTATCATTGATTTGGAAAAGTTAGAGATATAGGAGAATGGATGAATGACTTTAAAAAAAATAGTAAATCGAGCGTACCCAATCATTGTCATGACGGTGTTTTTATCTATATTTTCAATGATAGTAAGTAAATTTTTTATCCCAAAAACAATTTTGATGAGTGGTGAATTTCCTTATCCGACTGAGGAGTATACTCCCAAAAAAGTCGCTGCTGTTATAGCGTTGACGTTGCTTTTATTTGTGCTCTTCTTTATGTATTATAAATTGGTTATTAATAAAATGAAAAGAACGTATACAAATATTATGATTGCTTTAGGTATCATAATCATTTTGACGATGGAAATAATTATTACTTCCATAGCATTTAACCCTGTTGTTGGGGATTATGCTATCCTTAAACAAGGAATTGTCTCTGTGTTTAATGGAGATAATCAATTTTTAGAAATGGGACAGCTTTTATTTTATCCATATAATACACATGTTGTATTAATAGGAGGATATTTTGCTAAATTGATAGGGAGCGTAGATTTAGCGATAAAAATATTACCAATAGCTTGTATAACAGGCAGTATTATTTTAAATGTATTGATTGTAAGGAAAATTACAAACTTTAAAGTTGCTCACATATCGATTGTGTTATCTGTGCTAAATATTTTTATATATTGGCAGGCACCAGTTTTCTATACTCATACATTGGTAATATTTTTTATTTCAGCAACAATGTATACATATTTGTGCTTGAAAACGGCGGAAACAAAAAGAATGAAGATTATTTTATGGATTTTATTAGGGGTTTTCGCAGCTTGTACTTATATTATAAGACCGACAGCATTAACCGTAGCGTTAGCGATTTTAATTGAAAATATTTTTAAGTTTCGTAAGGAATACTCTGTAAAGGTGTTAAGTAGTGTTTTATTTTGTTTAATCCTTATTGTAAGTTTTAAAGGTATAACGACAAAGCTAAATCTCAGTACCGATAATGAAATTGAAAAAATTCCATTCACTCATTGGGTGAAAATGGGCCTGAACAAAGATACGTATGGTGTGTGGAATCAGGCAGATGCAGATTATATTGATGATGAAAACATAAAGAATACGAAAGATTTGAATGAGCACAATCAAGAAGTTATAGTGCAACGTTTCAGTGAACTTGGTGTAATGGGTTATGTGCAACATTTGAATGAAAAAATAACTAGAGAATGGGTATCAAGTCAGTTCTCCATGTACCGTATTGGGCAATGGTTTGAACAGAAGAATGACATGGTAACTAATTACGTATCGAATTATAGTACAACGAAGTATAAAATCGTTACTATATATTCGTATATTATCAAATTATTTGTTTATATAGCTGTTTTGGCGGCTGTTATTCTTTATAAAAAGAAAGATGAAAATGAATCGGAAGTTATACGAATTGCGATGATTAGTGCATTAGGGGTATTTACTTTCTTGTTACTATGGGAAACAGCTCCTCATTATACGTATGAAGCATTTGCATTTATGAATATTCCAGCTTCTTTAGGATTGTATAAAGTGTTTATGATTTTTAACAAAGAAAAGAAAAACGCATAATTTGAGTAACTAAAACGAGTAATGAGAAGCCCCCTCTTTTGTTAAAAGAGGGGGCTTCATTTAAATGTTTGAAGAAAAGATTAAATGGGATCATAGTATATCCGGTAAGGGATTTTAGCAAGGAAGTCATCCGTGATATAATAGAAAATATAAAAAGCCCTGCAAAACAGGACTGTATTACTCTTCGTCTTTATTTTGTTTTTCTAATTCAACTAGCTTTTGAATTAAAATGTGCTGCGGCATATGCATGAGTTGTTCAAGTGGAACACCTAGTGCTTTTGATAAGCGGACTGCAGTATCTGGAGAAATTTGTAATGGTTTCATAGAAGTACCTCCTTTTTCGTATAGTATAGCATAAGATTGGGGGAGTGAGGATGACTCTTATATTTGCACATCGTGGTGCGGCTGGAACGTACCCAGAAAATACAATGATTTCATTTGAAGCGGCTGAGTCTTTTAGAGCGGATGGAATTGAACTTGATGTTCAATTAACGAAAGATGGAAAAGTTGTCGTCATTCATGATGAAACGGTGGACCGAACAACAAATGGAAAAGGTGCGGTTCGGAATTATGTATATGAGGATTTATGCAAGTTAGATGCAAGTTATAAATTTGGTGATAAAGTAGGGTTTTGTAAAATACCACTTTTAGAAGAGGTATTAGAATGGCTTGAACAAACGAGTTTGCTACTTAATATTGAACTTAAAAATAATAAAATTCCATACAGAGGTTTAGAGGAAGAAGTTATAACGCTTGTACGGAAATTTAGTTTAGAGGATCGTGTTATATTTTCTTCGTTTAATCACTACAGCATGAAACGGTGTCATATGATGGCTCCTGATATTCAAACAGCAATTTTATATCGCGAAGGTTTGCATAGTCCGTGGGCATACGCGAAAAAAATGGGGGCTACAGCAGTACATCCGAATTATCGTTACCTTCAAGATGCTATTGCTGAACTAACGATGGAAAGTGGTGTAGAGGTTCGCCCTTATACAATTAATGAAGAAACGCTTATGCGTAAATATTTTGATATGAATATATCGGCGATTATTACTGATTACCCTGAAACGGCAAGAACGTTGTTGCCAATAAAAAAATGAGACCGCGTGTAACGGTCTCATTTTTTTATTTATAAATAGTGGGGCCTTCCTATCTTCTAAAGCGAGCCTGTACTTTATTTCGTTTACGGTCTCGGTGCAAGACGAAGCCACCGAAGATATAAAACCCGAGCCCGAAGCAAAGAGCACCGATTAAAAATTGTAACCACAGTATAGAGATTGGTGGAAATAGAATCCCGAATACAGTATCTCTCATTAACTTTATACCAAACACAGCTAATGAAATAGGGATGAGTGCTAATAGTAGAGCAACGTAACGCTGCATACATAACTCTCCTTTTCAGATTATTTCGTATATTTTAATGATGTTATACGGAAAGGGGGTTTGTCAAGAGGGTGCTGAACGAGTAAGATAAGGGTGTGAAAAAATTTGCAGAGTTACTTCGAGAGGAAGTGTAATATATGAAACAAAAAGTATTAATTGTTGGTGCAGGTGAAGGCGGGAGCGCACTGCTGAATCTGTTACATAGTTCGAATATATTTCAAATTATAGGGATTATTGATATAAATCCGTTGGCAAAAGGATTACAAATTGCTAAGGAATATGGAATTGCAATTGGAGAAAGTGTAACTCCATTTCTTTCTATGCATATCGATGTAATATTTGATATGACAGGTGAAGATGATGTACATAAAGTTTTATTGGAAAAAAAGAAAAAAGACACTCTTCTTATACCAGGTGATATTGCAAAAATTGTTACAGGATTAGCGCATGAGAAGGAAGGGTTAATTGGGCGGTTAGAGGAACAAACGCAACAAGGAGAATTAATTTTAAATTCTACGCATGACGGCATGATCGTAATTGATCGAGAGGGACAAGTTCGTCTTTTTAATAAAAGTGCGGAGCGTATTATCGGATATAAAAAAGAAGAGGCGATAGGAAAATATATTTTAGAAGTCATTCCCACTAGTAAATTACTTCGCATTATACGTACGAAACAAATAGAAGTAAATTATGAACTAACATTAGAGAATGGAAAGAAAATTATTACAACGCGTATACCGATATTAAAAGAAGGCGGAGAGGTACAAGGGGCATTTGCAATTTTTAAAGATATAACAGAAGTTGTAGATTTAGCGGAAGAAGTTACAGACTTAAAAGAAATTCAAACACTATTAGAGGCAATTATCAACTCATCTGAAGAAGCGATTTCGGTTGTGGATGAAAAAGGAAGAGGTTTAGTCATTAACCCGGCATATACGAAATTAACGGGTCTAACAGAAGAAGATATTATTGGGAAGCCTGCTACAACTGATATTGTAGAAGGCGAAAGTATGCATATGAAAGTACTTCGAACGCGTCGTGCGGTGCGCGGAATACATATGAAGATTGGGCAAAAAAAGCGCGATGTAATTGTAAACGTAGCGCCAGTTATTGTGGATGGAATATTGAAAGGAAGCGTTGGCGTTATCCGTGACGTGTCGGAAATTCAAAAGTTAACAAATGAATTGAATAGAGCAAGGCAAATTATTCGCACATTAGAAGCAAAATATTCATTTGATGATATTGTCGGAAATTCAGATGAAACAACGGCAGCTATCGAACAGGCGAAGCTAGGAGCGAATACACCAGCAACGGTACTGTTACGCGGTGAATCTGGGACTGGTAAAGAATTGTTTGCACATGCAATCCATAATGGAAGTAATCGAAAATACAATAAATTCGTCCGTGTAAACTGTGCGGCTATTTCGGAGACGTTGTTAGAAAGTGAATTATTTGGTTATGAGGAAGGGGCGTTTTCTGGAGCGAAAAGAGGCGGGAAACGTGGGTTCTTTGAGGAAGCGAATAACGGTAGTATTTTTTTAGATGAAATAGGGGAGTTATCTGCAAATACACAAGCGAAACTCCTTCGTGTATTGCAGGAAAAAGAAATTGTAAAAGTTGGTGGGACGAAAGCGATACCCATTAATGTTCGAGTAATTGCAGCGACACATGTGAATTTAGAAAAGGCTATTCTAGAAGGGAAGTTTAGGGAGGATTTATATTATCGATTAAATAAAATTCCAATTCAAATTCCATCTCTTCGTCAACGTAAAGGAGATATACCGAAAATTGCGGACAGGTTGATTCAAAAAATTAATCAAGATTATGGTCGTAATGTAGAAGGGCTCACTGATTCAGCTATTTTATATTTACAATCATACGAATGGCCAGGAAATGTGAGAGAACTTGAAAATATTTTAGGACGAGCGATTATTTTTATGAATTATAACGAGATCTATATTGATGTACAACATTTACCACCATTACATAATGAAGAGCAGGTGGAGTCAAAGCAATCTCATTTATTACCTGAATTAGAAGAAAAGCCACTTGAACATTTAGTAACAGAGTTTGAAGGGAATATTATTCATGAATATTTGGAGAGATTTGATGGGAATAAAACACAAACTGCAAAAGCGTTAGGAATTTCCGTTCGAAATTTATATTATAAGCTAGAAAAGTATGACCATGCAAAAAATAGCATGCAATAAATTGCGTACCGTGCAATTTATTGCATGGTATACAAAAAGCGACAAAATAAGACAGAATCTTTTGTTATTTTCCAAAGTATTGATTTTACTGCATTTTGAATGCGTTTTCATTATTGGTAAGACCACTTTTAAAAGTTGGCACGGTATTTGCTTTATAAATAGACGAGGGACGACGGAAAGGGTTGATTACAAAATATGAAGTTAGAATACTTAATTGATCAAGCAGCGGGACAGCCTAAAAAAACTGTAGCTGTAGCAGTAGCTGAAGATCATGAAGTAATTGAAGCTGTAGCGAAAGCAATTAAATTACAGCTAGCTCAATTTCGTCTATATGGAAATCAAGAAAAAATAATGGGGATGCTACAAGAACATGGTTTACAAACTTCAGAACATGTTGAAGTGATTGCAGCAATGTCTAATGCAGAGGCTGCAGAACTTTCTGTTAAATCTGTGAGAAATGGTGAGGCAGACGTGCTTATGAAGGGTAACATCCCAACAGCGAATATTTTGAAGGCTGTGTTAAACAAAGAGTGGGGCCTACGTAAAGGTAGCGTACTTTCACATGTAGCAGCATTTGAAGTTCCAAATTATGATCGTCTTATTTTCGTTACAGATGCAGCGATGAACATCGCACCTGATGTAACACAAAAAGCTGCTATTATACAAAATACTGTAGAAGTTGCCCGGGCAATAGGAATCGACTTGCCAAAAGTGGCACCAATTGCAGCAGTAGAAGTTGTGAATCCAGCGATGCAGGCGACAATTGATGCAGCGATGTTAACACAAATGAATCGCCGCGGACAAATTAAAGATTGTATCGTTGATGGACCACTTGCTTTAGATAATGCAGTATCACAAATTGCAGCAGAGCATAAAGGCATAGTAAGTGATGTAGCAGGTAAGGCAGATATTTTACTCGTCCCAACGATTGAAGCTGGAAATGTGCTATATAAATCACTCGTATACTTTGCGGATGCAAAAGTAGGAGCAATGATTGCTGGCGCAAAAGCACCGATTGTTTTAACATCTCGTGCTGATTCAGCAGAAACAAAAGTATATTCATTAGCATTGGCAGTTGCGACTGCTTCAAAATAAACCAAAAAGGGTAAAACATTAGGGGGAAACGACAATGACATTAGAAATCTTCGAATACTTAGAAAAATATGATTATGAGCAAGTGGTATTTTGTCAAGATAAAGAATCTGGTTTAAAAGCAATTATTGCAATTCATGATACAACACTTGGACCGGCTCTTGGTGGAACAAGAATGTGGACATATGATTCTGAAGAAGCGGCGATTGAAGATGCATTGCGTCTTGCAAAAGGGATGACATACAAAAACGCAGCAGCTGGTTTAAACTTAGGTGGTGCGAAAACAGTAATTATTGGTGATCCTCGTAAAGATAAGAGCGAAGCAATGTTCCGTGCACTAGGACGTTATATCCAAGGACTAAACGGACGATACATTACAGCTGAAGATGTTGGTACAACAGTAGATGATATGGATATTATCCACGAAGAAACTGACTTTGTAACAGGTATCTCACCATCATTCGGTTCTTCTGGTAACCCATCTCCAGTAACTGCATACGGTGTTTATCGTGGTATGAAAGCAGCTGCAAAAGAAGCTTTCGGTACTGACAATTTAGAAGGAAAAGTAATTGCTGTTCAAGGCGTTGGTAACGTAGCATATCATCTATGCAAACATTTACACGCTGAAGGAGCAAAATTAATCGTTACAGATATTAATAAAGAAGCTGTACAACGTGCTGTAGAAGAATTCGGTGCATCAGCAGTTGAACCAAATGAAATTTACGGTGTGGAATGCGATATTTACGCACCATGTGCATTAGGCGCAACAGTTAATGATGAAACTATTCCACAACTTAAAGCAAAAGTAATCGCAGGTTCTGCAAATAACCAATTAAAAGAAGATCGTCACGGTGACATCATTCATGAAATGGGTATTGTATACGCACCAGATTATGTAATTAATGCAGGTGGCGTAATTAACGTAGCAGACGAATTATATGGATACAATAGAGAACGTGCACTAAAACGTGTTGAGTCTATTTATGACACGATTGCAAAAGTAATCGAAATTTCAAAACGCGATGGCATAGCAACTTATGTAGCGGCAGATCGTCTAGCTGAAGAGCGCATTGCAAGCTTGAAGAATTCTCGTAGCACTTACTTACGCAACGGTCACGATATTATTAGCCGTCGCTAATCATTCATATATAACTTTTACAAAAGGTGTGGTTACCTCTTATGAGGTTTCCACTTCCTTTTGAATTTATTAGTGGAGGTAGCAACATTGTCTGTAAATCGAATTCTTGTTATTAACCCAGGTAGTACATCCACAAAAATTGGTGTTTTTGATAATGAAAGACCCGTTCTAGAAGAAACGATTCGTCATGACGTAGAACAGATTGGAAAATATAAGAGAATTATCGACCAATATGAGTTTCGAAAAGAAACGATTTTAGAAGTTCTACATTCTCATGGTATTAACATTTCAAAATTAAACGCTGTTTGTGGGCGTGGTGGATTACTTCGTCCAATCGAAGGCGGTACGTATACAGTAAACGATGCGATGTTAGAAGATTTGAAAAATGGCTTTAGCGGTCATCACGCTTCAAACCTTGGAGGCATTTTAGCATATGAAATTGCTTCTGGATTAAACATTCCTGCATTCATTGTAGATCCTGTCGTTGTAGATGAGATGGAGCCGGTTGCTCGTATAAGTGGCATTGCTGGTATGGAACGCAAAAGTATCTTCCATGCATTAAATCAAAAAGCAGTTGCTCGTAAAGTAGCTGAACAGTTAAATCACAAATACGAGGATTTAAATTTATTAGTTACACATATGGGTGGCGGTATTACAGTTGGTGCTCATAAAAAAGGAAGAGTAATCGATGTGAATAACGGTTTAAACGGAGAAGGACCATTTAGTCCAGAGCGCGCTGGTACAGTACCAGTAGGGCAACTAGTAGAAATGTGTTTCTCTGGTGAGTATTACCGTGATGAAATGATTAAAAAACTTGTCGGACAAGGTGGACTTGTAAGTTTAATCGGTACAAATGATGCGATTAAAGTAGAGCAAATGGTTGAAAAAGGTGATCCTGAAGCAACTCTTATTTATAAAGCAATGGCATATCAAGTTGCAAAAGAGATTGGCGGAGCTAGCGCTGTACTTCACGGGAAAATCGATGCAATCGTATTAACTGGTGGACTGGCATACAGTAAAATTCTTGTCGATGAAATAAAAGAGCGAGTGGACTGGATTGCAGATGTTATCGTACATCCAGGCGAAGATGAGTTAGAAGCGTTAGCAGAAGGAGCACTTCGTGTATTACGTGAAGAAGAAGCTCCAAAAGAATACGTTGTACGTGAAAAAGAAACGGTAGCTAGGGGTTGAGATAATGGCAAAAGAATATGATTTAGTCATCGTTGGCGGCGGTACTGGTGGATATGTTGCTGCAATTCGTGCATCACAATTAGGGTTAAAAACAGCACTAGTCGAAAAAGAAAATCTTGGTGGTACTTGTTTACACAAAGGATGTATTCCTAGTAAAGCTCTTTTACGTAGTGCGGAAGTATATGCAACTGCTAAAAAAAGCGAAGAGTTCGGAGTTATTGCAAGCAATGTAGAACTAAACTTTGCAAAAGTACAAGAGCGTAAAGAGAAGATTGTAACGCAGCTTCATAAAGGCGTTCAACATTTAATGAAACAAGGTAAAATTGATGTGTTTGAAGGTATTGGTCGTATTCTTGGCCCGTCTATTTTCTCTCCTATGCCAGGGACAATTTCAGTTGAACTTGCAAGTGGAGAAGAGAATGAAATGTTAATTCCAAAAAATGTACTTGTTGCAACAGGTTCTCGTCCAAATTCATTACCAGGTTTAGAATTAGATGGAGAATACGTAATGTCTTCGGATCATGCCCTAAAAATGGAAACGCTTCCTAGTTCGATTATTATCGTTGGTGGCGGTGTAATCGGTATTGAGTGGGCATCTATGCTTGCTGACTTCGGTGTAGAAGTTACAGTATTAGAGTATGCAAAAACGATATTACCACTAGAAGATCAAGACGTTTCAAAAGAAATGCAACGTCTATTCAAGAAAAAAGGTATTAAAGTGGTAACTGGTGCAAAAGTATTACCAGAAACATTGGTAAAAGATAATGGAGTAACAATCCAAGCTGAACACAACGGTGAAAATAAAGAATTTAAAGCAGAAAAAATGCTTGTATCTGTAGGAAGACAAGCGAATACGCAAAATATTGGCTTAGAGAACACAGATATCGTTGTGGAAAAAGGATACATTCAAACAAATGAGTTTTATCAAACGAAAGAATCGCATATTTATGCAATTGGAGATGTAATCGGTGGCCTGCAACTTGCTCACGTTGCTTCTCATGAAGGAATTGCTGCAGTAGAACATATTGCAGGGAAAGAAGTTACACCAATTGATTACTCTATGGTATCAAAATGCGTATATAGCAGTCCAGAAGTTGCTTCTGTCGGTTTAACAGAACAAGAAGCGAAAGAAAAAGGCTATAAGTTAAAAGTAGGTAAGTTCTCATTCCGCGCAATCGGAAAAGCACTTGTATACGGAGAATCAGATGGTTTCGTAAAACTTGTAGTTGATGAAGAGACAAATGACATTCTTGGTGTTCATATGATTGGACCGCATGTAACAGATATGATTTCTGAAGCTGGTCTTGCAAGAGTACTTGATGCAACACCTTGGGAAGTAGCACATACAATTCATCCGCATCCATCATTATCTGAGGCGATTGGTGAAGCAGCACTTGCTGTAGATGGAAGAGCGTTACACGCATAAAAATGTGGATTTAGGAGGTTATGAAAAATGGCAGAAGTAAAAGAAAAGCGCCATGAAGAGCTTGGCTTAAGTGATGAGCAAGTATTAGAAATGTTCCGTACGATGTTACTTGCACGTAAAATCGACGAACGTATGTGGTTATTAAACCGCGCTGGTAAAATTCCATTCGTAATTTCTTGTCAAGGACAAGAGGCTGCACAAGTTGGAGCGGCGTTCGCTCTTGATAGAGAGAAAGATTATGCATTACCATACTATCGTGATATGGGTGTTGTACTAGCATTTGGTATGACAGCTAAAGAGCTTATGTTGTCTGCTTTCGCGAAAGCTGGAGATCCAAACTCTGGTGGTCGTCAAATGCCTGGTCACTTCGGTCAAAAGAAAAATCGTATTGTTACAGGTTCATCTCCAGTAACAACGCAAGTACCACATGCAGTTGGTATTGCACTAGCTGGAAAAATGGAGAAGAAAGATTTAGTAACGTTCGTTACATTTGGAGAAGGTTCTTCAAACCAAGGTGACTTCCATGAAGGGGCAAACTTTGCTGGTGTACACAAACTACCTGTTATTTTTATGTGTGAAAATAACAAATATGCAATCTCTATTCCGGTTGAAAAACAATTAGCATGTAAAAACGTATCAGATCGTGCAATTGGTTATGGTATGCCTGGATATACAATAGACGGAAACGATCCGCTTGCAGTATATAAAGCTGTAAAAGAAGCAGCAGATCGCGGTCGTCGTGGTGAAGGCCCAACTTTAATTGAAACAGTATCATATCGTTTAACAGCACATTCTAGTGACGATGATGATCGTGTTTATCGTGATAAAGAAGAAGTAGAAGAAGCAAAGAAAAAAGATTCAATTATAACATTCGCGGCTTATTTAAAAGAAGCTGGTGTGTTAACTGAGGAATCGGAAAAACAAATGTTAGACGAAATTATGCATATCGTAAATGAAGCAACAGAATATGCAGAAAATGCTCCGTATGCAGCACCTGAAGATGCATTGAAGCACGTATACGCAGAATAGGGGGGAACGTTTCATGGCTGTAATGTCTTATATTGATGCTATTACATTAGCAATGCGCGAAGAAATGGAACGCGATGAGAAAGTATTCGTTTTAGGAGAAGATGTTGGTAAAAAAGGTGGCGTGTTTAAAGCGACACACGGTTTGTATGATCAATTTGGTGAAGATCGTGCGCTTGATGCACCGCTTGCAGAATCTGCAATTGCTGGGGTAGCAATTGGTGCAGCAATGTATGGTATGCGTCCAATCGCTGAAATGCAGTTTGCTGATTTCATCATGCCAGCAGTAAACCAAATTGTTTCTGAGGCAGCAAAAATTCGTTATCGTTCTAATAATGATTGGACTTGTCCAGTTACAATCCGTGCACCATTTGGTGGGGGTGTTCACGGTGCATTGTATCATTCACAATCTGTAGAAGCGATGTTTGCAAACCAACCAGGTTTAAAAATCGTTATCCCTTCTACACCATATGATGCAAAAGGCTTATTAAAAGCAGCCATTCGTGATGAAGATCCAGTATTATTCTTCGAACATAAACGTGCATATCGTTTAATTAAAGGTGAAGTGCCGGAGGATGACTACGTATTACCAATCGGAAAAGCAGATGTAAAACGTGAAGGTGATGATATTACAGTTATCACGTACGGATTATGTGTTCATTTTGCTCTTCAAGCAGCTGAAAAGTTAGCACAAGATGGCATCTCTGCACACATTCTTGATTTACGTACTGTATATCCATTAGATAAAGAAGCAATCATTGAAGCAGCTTCTAAAACAGGTAAAGTTCTTCTTGTAACAGAAGACAATAAAGAAGGAAGCATTATGAGTGAAGTGGCAGCAATTATTGCTGAAAACTGTCTATTTGATTTAGATGCGCCAATCGCACGTCTTGCAGGTCCAGACGTTCCAGCAATGCCATATGCACCAACAATGGAAAAATTCTTTATGGTAAATCCAGATAAAGTTGAAAAAGCAATGCGTGAACTTGCGGAATTTTAATCGGGGGGACTATACATGGCTGTAGAAAATATTACAATGCCTCAGCTCGGGGAGAGCGTTACAGAGGGCACAATTAGTAAATGGCTCGTTAATGTTGGCGATCACGTAAACAAGTATGATCCGCTTGCAGAAGTAATGACTGATAAAGTAAATGCTGAAGTACCATCTTCTTTCACTGGTATTGTGAAAGAGTTAATCGCTGGTGAAGGTGATACGTTAGCTGTAGGTGAAGTAGTTTGTGTGATTCAAGTAGAAGGCGCAGACGAAGTAGCAGCAACAGCTGTTGAGGAAAAAACGAAAGAAGAACCAAAGGCAGCAGCAATTACGCCTGAAAAGGCACCGAAAGTAAAACAACCAACTGATGGAAAACCACGTTTTTCACCAGCTGTGTTAAAACTTGCGGGTGAGCATAACGTTGATTTAGATCTAGTAGAGGGTACGGGAGCAAACGGCCGTATCACTCGTAAAGATATTTTAAAGCTAGTGGAATCTGGAAATATTCCGCAAGCAGGTGCGGCGAAGAAAGATGAAGCTGTAGCGGCGGTAGTAGAAGCTCGCCCAGAAGCACCAAAAGCAGCACCAGTAGCGCAAAAAGTAGAAGCTGCGAAACCAGTTTCTGTACCTACAATGCCTGGAGATATCGAAATTCCAGTCACAGGTGTGCGTAAAGCAATCGCAGCAAACATGTTACGTAGTAAACACGAAGCACCACATGCTTGGATGATGATTGAAGTAGATGTGACAAACCTTGTGTCATACCGTAACTCAATTAAAGGTGACTTTAAGAAGCGTGAAGGCTTTAACTTAACGTTCTTTGCTTTCTTCGTAAAAGCAGTGGCACAAGCGTTAAAAGAGTATCCTCAAATTAATTCAATGTGGGCTGGCGATAAAATTGTTCAGAAGAAAGATATTAACCTTTCTATCGCTGTTGCAACAGAGGAAGAACTATTTGTACCAGTAATTAAGCAAGCGGACGAGAAAACAATTAAAGGTATCGCTCGTGAAATTACAGAACTTGCAGGAAAAGTACGCACGAAATCGTTAAAAGCAGACGAAATGCAAGGTGGAACATTTACAATTAATAACACAGGATCATTCGGTTCTGTTCAATCTATGGGTATTATTAATTACCCACAAGCGGCTATTTTACAAGTTGAATCAATTGTAAAACGCCCAGTAATTATGGATAACGGTATGTTCGGTGCTCGTGACATGGTTAACTTATGTTTATCACTTGATCACCGCGTACTTGATGGTTTAATTTGTGGTAAGTTCTTAGGACGTGTTAAAGAAATTTTGGAAAACATGTCAGAAAATAATACATCTGTATATTAATAAAAAGCTCGCTTATGCGAGCTTTTTATTATCTTATTTCTTCATCTACATCCTACTATATGTATAAATACCTTTCCCAGTAATCTTACAATAAACGATTATGTATTAGGAATTTACGAAAATACATTGCTGATATATGGTATATGGATATAAAATAAGAAAAGAATAATTTTTTTGGCAAATCTTACTGATGAAACTGTAGTATAATATATTGTATTGTATGAAAAAGAGAGTTATTCTATATAAGTGTTTTATAGATAATGTGTAATCAGTCGTCAAAACATGAAGAATGTTGACTCCTGGTTTTTTATTTTTGCCGTAACAATGTTTCAGGAGGATGTCATGAAAAGAAGTACCGAGTTTCTAAAAAGTTTAGATGTAAAATTAATTTTAATTTTGTGTGCACTATGTGTGACGAGTATAGCTGCTATATATAGCAGTCAGCAAACGGGACAGTATGGAGCTGCAAACTTTGCTATGAAACAAGGTGTTAACTACATAATTGGAGTTGTATTGTTACTTCTTGTTGCAAGCATTGATTTAGATCAGTTACAAAAATTATCTTGGCCGCTTTATATTGCTGGGTTTGCTTCACTTATTCTTTTGAAAGTATTACCACCATCAGGTTTTACACCTGAAAAATTAGGTGCAAAAAGATGGTTTGTTTTCCCAGTATTTGGACAAATTCAGCCGTCTGAGTTTTTCAAAATTGCATTGCTACTTGTAGTAGCGAGTATAGCAGTAAAACATAATGCACAGTATATGGCAAGGACATTCCAAACAGATTTAAAGCTAGTAGGTAAAATTATGCTAGTGTCACTTCCACCTATGGCGGTTGTATATAGTCAACCTGATACAGGTATGGTGTTCTTATATGCTGCTGCTATTGCATGTATTTTATTTATGTCAGGTATTCAAAAGAAATTGATAGCATTATGTACAGTTATTCCGTTGACCATATTATCTGCTTTAATATTTATTTTCTTTAAGTATCAAGATTTTTTCTATAATAATTTAGTTACTTTACTAAAACCTCACCAACAGTCGCGTATTGTAGGTTGGTTAAATCCATTTGAAAATGCAGATCAAGGTTATCAAACGCAACAATCGATTTTAGCTGTAGGTAGTGGAGGAATGGAAGGTAAAGGGTTTGGGGGAGGAAGCGTCTATATCCCAGAGAAGCATACTGACTTTATTTTCGCTACAATTGCCGAAGAAGGTGGATTTATCGTAGCAGCGTTAGTTGTCTTCTTGTTCCTATTACTACTATATCGAACAATTATTATTGGTTATTCCGCTGATAATTTATTTGGTACATTATTATGCGCTGGATCGATCGGTATATTAACAGTTCAAATATTCCAAAACATCGGTATGATCGTTGGATTAATGCCTGTAAAAGGTATTGCATTACCTTTCTTATCGTATGGGGGAAGTTCCTTATTCTCGAATATGATTATGATGGGGCTCATACTATCGGTACGGAAAACTTATAAAAAATATATGTTTTCAGTTAAGTAAAAAAAGCTGGTTCGTTTTTAAACGAACCAGCTTTTTTTACATATATGCTCATAAACGTTGCAAACTAAAACAGGATAGCAGTTTGAGACGGGTAAGGAGTGCAAAGTGATGCATATGCATATTTTTGAAGGAGCACGGCATCTTTCTAATAGTGAATGGGTTATTCGGGCTATTATAGCATACATATTTTTAATATTAGTTGCGAAAGCAATGGGGCAAAGGTCTATCGCACAACTTCGTTTTTTAGATGTTGTATTAGTGTTATTGCTTGGTGGGAATATTTCTAACGCATTGTCTGATGAAAAAGTAGGGTTACTGGGCTCGATGATTACAACGTTCATACTCGTTGTACTTCATATTATAAGCTCAGTTTTAATGCTGAAATGGGATAGATGGAGACGCTTTTTAGAGCCAGCACCTATCATTCTTATACATAATGGTTCCATTGATTTTAGCAATTTGAAAAAGGCGAGAATTACCGTGGAATATTTGTTTTCGGAACTTCGCATGCGAAATGTGAGCGATATTCAAACGATTAAATTAGCATTATGGGAAGCGAACGGTGTCGTTTCTATATTTCGGTATCCAGAATATGAAGCAGTTTCGCGGCTTGATCTTAAAGTGGCGGGAAGAAAATCTCCAGTTTCTTTTGTATTAGTAAAGGATGGGAGGATTCAGAAAGATGTTCTTGCATTATTAGGAAAAACAGAAGCGTGGGCGAGAGAATTTCTAGAGGAGAGTACAGAAGTCGAATCCATTATGTTAGCTACAGTAGATGAATCACATAAAATAAATATTTTGTTAAAAAAATGAAAAATATACGCATTTTGTCGTTTCGTACATATGATACAATAGTGTGGACAACGAAAAAGGAGGCGATACGGTGGGATATGTAGAAGAATTACGAAAAATAGTTGGTCATCGCCCTTTAATTTTAGTTGGTGCTGTTGTACTCGTTATAAATGAAAATGGATATGTTTTATTGCAGCAGCGGACAGAGCCGTACGGAAAATGGGGGCTACCTGGCGGGCTAATGGAGCTTAGTGAATCACCAGAAGAAACAGCTTATCGTGAAGTATATGAAGAGACAGGAATAAAAGTGAAGAACTTGCGACTAATCAATGTATTTTCTGGAGCGAACTACTTTACAAAATTAGCAAACGGTGATGAATTTCAATCTGTAACAACCGCCTATTATACGGATGAATACGAAGGGGATTTTGTTATGAATAAAGAAGAAGCTGTTCAGCTTAAATTCTTTTCAGTAACAGAACTACCTGACTATATTGTAGGATCGCATAAAAAAATGATTGTTGAATATATGAAGATTATGGAAAAAAAGATATAATAAAAGTGAAATAAATACAAAAACACAGCTCTGGTTGGTAGTCCAGACGCATGATTTCATGTCAGTAACCTTCCCCTCCGGGATGTCCCGTATTTCTAATTTTTTAAAGGAGGGGCTGTCAATGGAGTTGACAGTATATCACGATGGCCAATTTTTTGTTGGAATCATTACATGTAAAGAACAAGGGAAATTGTATGGAGCAAGGTATATTTTTGGAGCAGAACCGTCAGATGAAGAAGTGTTTATGTTTGTGAATAGTTCACTTTTAGAGCATTTTCAGCATTTTGCAAAATGTGGTGTAGAAGTTAAAGAAAAACAGCGTCCTAAAAACATAAAGCGTATCATACGACAAGCAGCAAAAGAAACAAATGTTAAACGTTTTACTAAGGCGCAAGAGGCGATTAGTTTATCTTATGAATTGCATAAACAAGAAAAGAAAGTGCAGTCTAAGGAGAAGCGAGAAGCTGAAAAAGAAAGAAGACGTTTAATTAAAGTACAAAAAGCAAAGCAAAAACATCGTGGTCATTAAAGAAAAGGTGTTAGAGCAATTGCTCTAACACCTTTTCTATACTTAAATACAAGTAAACTTACTTGTATTTCATAAACATTAACTGGTAAGATACAAATAGGTAGTTTTAGAGGAGGGAAAAGAGTGATTAATTTTAACTTTTTTATGAATGATGTTGTCCGCCAAGCGCGTGAAGAGATTGTCTCTGCTGGATATACAGAATTGACGACGCCAGAAGCGGTAGAAGAAGCGTTTAAAAGAAATGGAACAACACTTGTAATGGTAAACTCTGTATGTGGTTGTGCAGGTGGTATTGCTCGTCCTGCTGCTGCGCATTCCGTACATTATGATAAACGTCCTAACCACCTTGTAACGGTGTTTGCAGGTCAAGATAAAGAAGCGACAGCAAGAGCGCGTGAATATTTCGAAGGGTACCCACCTTCTTCTCCATCATTTGCTTTATTAAAAGATGGAAAAATTGTAACGATGGTAGAGCGTCATGAAATTGAAGGTCATGAACCGATGCAAGTTATTGCGAAACTACAATCATATTTTGAAGAGAATTGTGAAGAACTATAAAAAATAAGAGAAAAGGCGGCACGTCCACAATCAAGTGGATGTGCCGCCTTTTTTATTTATTATTAAAATTTCAGAGATATGCATAGTTATGTTATTTTATGCATTGTTTTATACATAACAAATAGCATTTATATTGTTTTATTATTTATTTTTATTTTATATATTGCATAAAAATAAAAGTGCTGATACAATACAAACATCGAATAAATATTCTATTAAACTTTTAAATATACATTATTAGGGGGAAGAAAGATGAAGAAGTTAGTATCAATATCGTTTGCACTTATTTTAATTGTAAGTATATTCAGCGCTTGTAGTAATGGGGAATCGAAAGAAACAAAAGGAAATAAGAAAGTACTCGTAATGGGGACTTCAGCAGATTATAAACCATATGAATACGTGGAAGCTTCAAAAAGTGATGAAATTATTGGTTTTGATGTTGATGTTGCTAAATATATCGGAAAAGAACTTGGGTATGAAGTGAAAGTGAAAGATATGGATTTTGGTGGTTTATTAGCATCTCTTAGTTCAGGAAAAGTTGATTTCGTAATGGCAGGCATGACGCCAACTGCAGAGCGTAAAAATAATGTTGATTTTACAGATATTTATTTTGTTGCGAAAAATATGGTTGTTTCTAAAAAGGATTCTAACATTAAATCTGTAGAGGATTTAAAAGGGAAAAAAGTAGGGGTACAAACAGGATCTATTCAAGAAGAGAAAGCGGCAGAATTTAAAAAACAAGTAGATTTCCAAGTTGAGGGACGTGACCGTATACCAGAAATCGTACAAGAAATTAAAGCTGGTCGTTTTGACGCTGCAATTATAGAAGACACAGTTGCTAAAAATTATTTAGAGAAAATGAAAGATTTACAAGGAATTGAAATTAAAGAAGCGCCAGAAGAAGTTGGAGCAGCAATTGCCCTTCCGAAAAACAGTGATAAAACAGCTGAATTTAATAAAGTAATTAAAAAAATGCAAGAAAATGGAGAAATGGATAAATTAGTGAAGAAATGGTTTGGCAGCGGAAAATAAGCTGCCTTTCACTTTTCTGTGAGGGGAATGAAAAGAATGAACTTAGATTTTTCGGCGATTACGCCTTCGATACCATATATACTAAAAGGTTTAGAAGTTACTTTGAAAATTGTAGCGGTATCAGCTTTAGCAGGATTTATTTTAGGAACGTTATTAGCACTTTGTAAAATTGCTAGAATACGAGCATTAAATATAGCAGCAGATTTTTATACATCAATTTTTCGTGGTACACCACTTGTATTGCAATTAATGATTATTTATTTCGGTGTCCCGCAAATAATTGGTTATGAAATACCAGCATTCTTAGCAGCTGTACTTGCATTTAGCTTGAATTCAGGTGCATACATGTCAGAAGTAATTCGTGCTGGTATTCAAGCAGTTGATAAAGGACAAACAGAAGCAGCAATGGCTTTAGGGATACCATACGGAAAAATGATGAGAAATATTATTTTCCCTCAAGCATTAAAAAATATATTACCAGCGCTTGTGAACGAATTTGCGACACTTACGAAAGAATCAGCTGTAGTAACAGTAATAGGCGCGACTGATTTAATGCGTCGTGCTTACATTGTAGGCGGTGAGACATTTAAATATCTTGAACCATTACTTTTTGTTGGACTGATTTATTATATGTTAGTCATTATTCTTACATTAGTCGGGAAGGCAATTGAAGGGAGAATGAAGAAAAGTGATTAAAATTGAAAACCTTCATAAATCATTTGGTAAAAACGAAGTATTAAAAGGAATTACAACAACGATTGAAAAAGGGGAAGTAGTTGCAATTATAGGACCTTCTGGATCAGGAAAATCAACATTTTTACGTTGTATGAATATGTTAGAAGCACCAACGGATGGTCACATTTGGATTGGAACGGAAGAAGTAACGAATCCGAAAACGAATGTTATGCATGTTCGTGAAAATGTCGGTATGGTATTTCAGCATTTTCACTTATTTCCTCATATGACTGTATTAGAAAATATTACGTATGCCCCTATCAATGTAAAAGGGGTAACGAAGCAAGAAGCTGAAAAGAAAGCTGAGAAACTTTTAGAAAAGGTTGGATTAGTAGATAAAAAAAATACGTATCCGAATCGTTTGTCGGGAGGACAAAAGCAACGTGTAGCAATTGCAAGAGCGTTAGCGATGGAACCGGAAGTTATGTTATTTGATGAACCGACATCGGCGCTAGATCCAGAGATGGTGAAAGAAGTGTTAGAAGTTATGAAATCGTTAGTTACGACAGGAATGACGATGGCTATCGTTACACATGAAATGGGCTTTGCAAAAGAAGTGGCAGATCGTGTTCTTTTCTTGGACGGAGGAAAGCTTGTAGAAGATAGTGCGCCAGAAGAATTTTTTGCAGCGCCGAAAAGTGAACGTGCGCAACAATTTTTACAAAAAATATTGTAATATGAAAAGGTTATGTGAATAATAAGTAGAAAAGGATGACATTGTGTCATCCTTTTTTTATACTAGCTGTAAATACGTTTATACATATAGGAGCAATGATATGTTCAAAATTGGATACCGTACAGTAAAAACAGCAATAGGGACAGGCGCGGCAGTTTTTATTGCTCAGTTATTAGGATTAGAATTTTATAGTTCAGCAGGTATTTTAGTTATTTTATGTGTACAAAATACGAAGCGCAAATCGCTTCAAGTGTCGTTACATCGTTTTCTAGCGTGTGTATTATCAATGGTATTCGCGTTTTGTATTTTTGAAACGATCGGCTATACACCACTTGCAATTAGCATATTGTTACTTACATTTATTCCGACTGCAGTAATGCTTAAAATTCAAGAAGGTATTGTCACGAGTTCAGTTATTGTTATGCATCTATATTCATTGAAGCAAATTACATGGCTTATAGTTGGAAATGAAATTGCTATATTAACAATAGGAATTAGCGTGGCGTTATTAGTAAATATGTATATGCCGAGTAGTGAAAATAAGCTAAAAGAGTATCAGGATAAAATAGAGAGTAATTTTAAAACGATTTTGTTTGAAATGGTTGT
The DNA here is from genome assembly GCF_003217275.1 of Bacillus sp. 196mf. NCBI lineage: Bacteria > Bacillati > Bacillota > Bacilli > Caryophanales > Bacillaceae > Bacillus > Bacillus sp. 196mf. The sequence continues at coordinate 110,205 of NZ_QJTG01000006.1, read as the reverse complement.
GTATTTACGAAATCGAGAAAGTAGTTGGAGTGGAGCAGAACTCATTGAAACCGAGAATATGTTAAATGAAGCAAGAGATTTATCGTTTAAAAAACTTGAGAATGCATTTATGCGAGAAGATGATTATTACTATCGTTATTTTAATATGCGTATGCAACAATTTGAAATTTTAGAGCGAATGATACCATTAGCAGCTTCTTTATCGTGGACGTATGAACAAGCTGACATGATTGCAGATGTTGTTGAAAACATTGGTAATGCTATTAGCCCTGAGAGTACAGGCGTTATTTCCTTAAGGCAGCTTCAAGAAATGAGGGAATTATTTAGAGACATGCCATTGCCAGCTACACGCGAAGAATTTGAGATACGTGCGAAACTTGTTCAACTTGTGTATGAAATGGAACAATATTTACTCATTAAAAGTCGCTTTAAGGGAAAGGATAATATAAAAGAACTTATATAGAAGGTAGGAATTATCTATGCCGTATCTTCTCTCTATCATATTATGTCTTTCTTTATCGCCGATTTGGCCTCTTGGGGATAATCCACGTGCCGGAGATCCTTTTATTATTGTAAATAAAGCAACGAATAAATTAGCTTACATTGACGATGGAAAGATTCAAAAGGTTTTTCCAGTAGCGACAGGGAAAACGAATGAATTAACTCCAGAAGGAACTTTTGATGTTGTAATGAAAGCGAAGGATCCGTATTACATTGCGAAGGATATTCCAGGTGGATCGCCAAAAAATCCACTTGGATCCAGGTGGATTGGATTTAATGCAAGAGGAACTGATGGAAGTAAATATGGAATACATGGAACAAACCAACCGAGTTCAATTGGAAAGTATATTTCACAAGGATGTATAAGAATGAAGAAAAACGATGTGGAATATTTGTTTGATCGTATTCCAATTGGAACGAAAGTATGGATTGTGAAATCGAAAAAATCATTTCAGCAATTGGCAAAAGAAAAAGGAGCCGTTGCATATGAAGAAGCCAACGAAAAGGTTGGCTTTTTCTATTGTAATAAGTTGTCTTGACATGTGTACATAACCATGCGTTAATGAAAGTATAGAAAGATAAAATTAGATAAAGGGGTTGCTTATATGTACTTGAATCCAAAACTTTCGTATATGCAGTTTTTTATGGGATTTCTATTTGTTATTACATTCATATTGGCAACTTTTAATATATGTTCTTATCTTGTAGCGATTGTATGTATGGCATTACTTAATCTCACTTTTGTTATTGGGGCATTTCAGCAGAAACAATATACAAGTTTTGTAATAGCACTTGTAATGTCATTTTCCTTTAGTATTGTAGCGATTGTGTTTTATATAAAATAAACCATCTCGATGTCGAGATGGTTTATTTTGTCATGTGTAAAAAGTAAAAAAAGGACGAACACATCGCCCTTTTTACCAAAACATACTCGCGCCAGCAAGTAATGTTGTTACAAGCATAGAAATTAGCATCACATAAACCATAATTTTTTGAGCTTTTTTATGCATCGTTATACCTCCTTGCAAATCAGTACAATTTCATTGTAACGAGAAATGAAATTATGGACAAGGGGAGAGTAAGGACAAAATTCGGGAAGGGGTTGCAAAATATAACAGGAAATTTGAGTGTGTGTAGAGAATATAGTAAAAGGGTATATTGTTAATTTTTAGTTGGGCAAGCTGAAGAATGGAGATACGATGATGAAAATATACGAAACAGATCGTTTATATTTAAAGGAAATTGATGAGTCGTATGCTGAAACAGTTCTTCAATATTACGACAGAAATCGTGAGTTTTTAAAAGCTTGGGAAGAGTATAGACCGGATGATTTTTTTACGCTAGATTATCAAAAGAAAAAGTTGCAAAAGGATAGCAAAGAGTTCGAAGAAGGGAAAATCATCAGACTATGGATTTTTAAAAAGGGTGATGATACGAAAATAATTGGGTGTATTTCATTTAATTTAATCGTTCGTGGCATTTATCAATCTTGTGTACTCGGTTATAAATTAGATAAAGCAGAGTTAAACAAAGGGTATACGACAGAAGCGCTTAGAAAAGCAATTCAAGTTGCTTTTGAGGGATTTCAGTTACATCGTATAGAAGCTCCGATTATGCCTCGTAATTTAGCATCTATACAAGTAGTGACGAAGATAGGCTTTCAATATGAAGGCGTGTCTAGGAAGATGTTAATGGTAAATGGCGTGTGGGAGGATCATATGCGCTGGGTATTGTTAAATGAGTAATAGAAAGCAGATGGTTATCTAGACATGTAAACCATCTGTTTTTTGTCTTGTATTTCGAAACTTTTGCGAAATTCTGTTATAATTAATAGTGTTACATACATAATGGTAGTGCAGGAGGCGCAGTCTTATGATTAATCAAGAACGTTTAGTAAATGAATTTATGGAATTAGTACAAGTAGATTCTGAAACGAAATTTGAAGCAGAAATCTGCAAAGTATTAACGAAGAAATTTACAGATTTAGGTGTAGAAGTATTTGAAGATGACACAATGGCTGTAACTGGTCATGGTGCAGGTAACTTAATTTGTACTTTACCAGCAACAAAAGATGGTGTTGATACAATCTACTTTACTTCTCATATGGATACAGTAGTTCCTGGTAATGGAATTAAGCCTTCTATTAAAGATGGATATATCGTATCAGATGGTACAACAATTTTGGGCGCGGATGATAAAGCTGGATTAGCATCAATGTTCGAAGCAATCCGTGTTTTAAAAGAGAAAAATATCTCTCACGGTAAAATTGAATTTATTATTACAGTCGGAGAAGAATCAGGTCTTGTTGGTGCAAAAGCTTTAGATCGTGAGCGTATTACAGCGAAGTATGGCTACGCATTAGATAGCGATGGAAAAGTTGGTGAAATCGTTGTTGCAGCTCCAACACAAGCGAAAGTGAACGCAATTATTCGCGGGAAAACAGCTCACGCTGGTGTAGCACCGGAGAAAGGTGTATCTGCAATTACTATCGCAGCGAAAGCAATTGCGAAGATGCCACTTGGTCGCATTGACTCTGAAACGACTGCAAACATTGGACGTTTTGAAGGTGGTACACAAACGAATATCGTTTGCGATCATGTACAAATCTTTGCAGAAGCTCGTTCTTTAATCAATGAGAAAATGGAAGCACAAGTTGCGAAAATGAAAGAAGCATTTGAAACAACTGCAAAAGAAATGGGTGGTCATGCAGACGTTGAAGTAAACGTTATGTACCCAGGATTTAAATTTGCTGATGGCGATCACGTTGTAGAAGTTGCAAAACGTGCAGCTGAAAAAATTGGTCGTACACCTTCTCTTCACCAAAGTGGTGGCGGAAGTGATGCAAATGTAATTGCAGGACACGGTATCCCAACAGTTAACTTGGCAGTTGGTTATGAAGAAATTCATACAACAAACGAGAAGATTCCTGTTGAAGAGTTAGCAAAAACAGCAGAATTAGTTGTTGCAATTATTGAAGAAGTAGCGAAGTAATAGAATAGAAAAAGCGTGTAAATCAATTGTGATTTACACGCTTTTTATTTTGATTCGATTGTTTTTACAAGGCGTATAAGCCAATACAAGAAAAATCATAGCAGTATATAATATTAGACGAGAGAAAAATCCAAACGTATTCATGTTGAAAATTGGAAGGAGTAAATAATTATGATGATTAATATAACTACAAGGAACATATAGTTAATTTCACCATAATCAGCCTCTTTCACATGTGTATCCTCTTTATATGGATTATAAAAAAGAACAAGTAATTATTATAACTATTGTGCAAAATTTGATATAATAAAAGAACGAACGTTCTGATTAGGGAGTGAGTACTATGCGAGAAATGTATCCGAAAAATGGTCGTGTAATTTTACATGTAGATATGAATTGCTTTTTCGCATCTGTTGAAATTGCTCATGATCCATCATTACAAGGAAAGCCATTAGCGGTTGCTGGAAATGAAAAAGAGAGAAAAGGAATTATCATAACATGTAGTTATGAGGCGAGAGAATACGGAATACGTACGACGATGCCCCTTTGGGAAGCGAAAAGGTTATGCCCGCAATTAGTTGTAAGGCGTCCTAATTTCACATTATATCGCGAAGCTTCATTTCAAATGTTTCAAGTCCTTTCCCGTTTTACAGAAAAGATACAACCAGTCTCAATAGATGAAGGATATTTAGATATTACAGATTGCTACGCACTTGGTTCTCCTCTTGAAATAGCAAAGATGATTCAACAAGCACTATTAACAGAGTTGCAGCTTCCGTGTAGTATTGGAATCGCTCCAAATCTTTTCCTAGCAAAGACCGCTTCAGATATGAAAAAACCACTTGGTATTACCGTGCTTCGAAAACGCGATATTCCAGAACTGATTTGGCCACGTCCAGTTGGAGCAATGCATGGAATTGGTGAGAAAACAGCTGAAAAATTAAATGATATTCATATACAGACAATTGAACAGTTGGCAAAGGGAGACGAGCATATCATTCGCGCTAAAATTGGCAAGCACGGTGTTGATTTGCAAAGGCGTGCAAAAGGTATGGATGATAGGGAAGTGGATCCGAGTCAAATGGGACAGCATAAAAGTGTCGGTAACTCGATGACTTTTTCAAAGGATATGGATGAAGAGAAAGAATTACTTGATATGTTAGAACGTTTATCAAAGTCAGTGAGTAAAAGGTTACAAAAGCGAACCCTTGTCAGCTATAATATTCAAATTATGATTAAATACCATGATAGACGAACAGTAACACGGAGTAAGCAATTGAAAAATGCGATTTGGGAAGAACGCGATATTTTTCAAGCAGCATCCCGTTTATGGAAGCAACATTGGGATGGTGATTCCGTTCGTTTACTAGGTGTTACAGCTACTGAAATAGAGTGGAAGACAGAATCGGTGAAACAATTAGATTTGTTTTCATTTGAAGAGGATGCAAAAAAAGAACCGCTACTTGCTGTCATTGATCAAATTAATGATAAGTATGGAACACTGCTTTTACAACGAGGTAGTCAACTACTACGTAAGCAAGAGAAGTCGTTTCAACAAAAGTTAGAAAATAAATTTATGTAGAAGGTGTCATGAAGTAGTAAAAATCATGACACCTTTCCTATTTAACTCGCTTCTAAATCTAAAGAAGTCTTCCATCCAGCTCCAGTAACGCCAGATTCTAATAGCATTCTACTTACTATTTTTTCAATTAAGATAGCTGCATTTGTCTTGCAATGTAATATAGCCTGTATACAAACTTTTTGATTAGAATCTACATCTTCACTATACAACTCTTTTAAACTGAGCCCTTCTGTACTTACCATATGCATAAGTAAAAAACGAATATGTGCTTCAGTTTCTTCTGAACAAGTAAGGGAAAGTAAGTAGTTCGTTTGTTCAGGTGATTCTTCTTTTGATTTTTTATTCATAAAAAGAGCAATTGGGCGAAGAAGTATATTTGCTAGTAACACGCCGGCTGCACCTAATATAGCTGCAACGAGGAAACCGGCGCCTGTAAGAGTACCGACAGCAGCTGCACACCATAAAGTAGCTGCCGTATTTAGCCCTCTAATACTAAAACCATCGCGGATAATAACGCCACCCCCTAAAAAACCAATGCCACTAACGACTTGAGCAGCAATGCGTGAGGGGCTAGCATCATGATCAAGCATGACGGATAATAAAACAAATATACAGGCACCAAGTGATACGAGAGCATTTGTCCGTAACCCAGCCATTCGATGTCTCCATTGTCTTTCCATTCCGATGCAAGCTCCTACAATAATTGCTATAACTAATCTGAATATAATGTCGTACCATACCATCATGGTCACCTCCATATATAAATATGTGTTATGTCTTTTAGAATGAGCGGGGAATACCCACTCATTCTTATTTTTACAACCAGCTATGAAACTTTTTAATATAAAGCTTTTTCAGGAATTGTGTTAAAAAAGCGTAGCCTAATAGTATTCCTACTAACCAAGGGAAGTAGCTAAGTGGCAATGCTTGTAAACCAACGGCTGCACCAAGTGGTGAGAATGGAATATAAATCCCGATTGCCATAATAAGAGCGGTTAATAAAACGACGGGTGTTGATGCAGTGCTTTGAATAAATGGAATCTTCTGTGTTCGTATCATGTGAACAATTAAAGTTTGAGTTAACAATCCAACCACAAACCAACCGGACTGGAATAATGATTGCTCGCTCGGTGTATTTGCGCCAAATACATTCCACATGACTACGTATGTGATAATATCAAATATGGAACTAATTGGGCCGATACAAATAATGAAGTTTCGTAAGTTTGCAGTATCCCATTTTCGGGGTTTTTCTAGAAACTCTTTATCCATTTTGTCCCATGGAATAGAAAGTTGTGAAATATCATAAAGTAAGTTTTGAATTAAAAGATGAATGGCAAGCATCGGTAAAAAAGGAATGAAAGCACTTGCTACTAACACGCTAAACACATTACCGAAGTTAGAGCTAGCTGTCATCTTAATATATTTTAAAATATTTCCGAATGTAGTACGTCCTTCTACAATCCCGGCTTCTAATATAGTTAAACTTTTTTCGAGTAGAATAATATCAGAAGCTTCTTTCGCAATATCAGTAGCAGTATCAACAGATATTCCGACATCAGCTTCACGTAATGCTACAGCATCGTTAATGCCGTCTCCCATGTAACCTACAGTGTGTCTGTTTCCTTGTAATGCGTGTATAATGCGAGATTTTTGCATTGGATTAAGCTTCGCAAATACAGTCGTTTCTTCAGCAAGTTTTGCTAATGCTTTATCTGGTAAAGAATCAATCTCGTAACCGAGGATTGGTTCGCCGATATCTAATCCAACTTCTTTACAAACTTTTCGTGTAACAATTTCGTTATCGCCAGTTAAAATTTTTACTTGTACACCATGCTTTTGTAATGCTTGAATTGCAGCTGCTGCAGATGGTTTCGGTGGATCTAAAAAGCCGATATATCCAGCGAGAATCATATCAGTTTCGTCTTTTACTGCGTACTCTTTATCATTTATGTTTCTATCTTTTTTATAAGCCACAGCAATAACCCGCATACCTTCACTATTCAATGTCTCGCTTAGTTTTTTGACATTTGAGCGTATTTCCTCAGTGAGTGTAACGATTTTTTTATCCACTTCAGTGTAGTTGCAAATTGATAAAATTTCTTCTACGGCACCTTTACAAACCATTGTATGTTCACCTGAAATATCTTTTACGATGACTGACATACGCCGGCGGGCGAAATCGAATGGAATTTCATCTAGCTTTTGAAAAGCTGATGGGTCAAATGTATTGTTTTCCTCTGTATGCTTAATAACAGCTTTATCTATTAAGTTTTTCAATCCAGTTTGATAGAAACTATTTAAATAGGCAAATTGCAAGACACGATTGCATTTATTTCCACTAGAATCTAAGTGACGAACAAGGACAACTTTATCTTCTGTTAAAGTTCCGGTTTTATCTGTACAAAGAATGTTCATAGCACCTAAGTTTTGAATAGAATTTAGCTGTTTTACAATTACTTTTTGTTTAGACATGTTAACGGCACCTTTAGCTAAATTAGCAGTTACAATCATTGGTAACATTTCAGGTGTAAGACCAACAGCAACGGCAATAGCGAAGAAGAAAGCTTCTTGCCAATCTCCCTTTGTGAATCCGTTAATGAGAAGGACGATAGGCGCCATAATAAGCATGAATGTAATTAAGAGCCAGCTTACTTTGTTTACACCTTTATCAAAGCTTGTTTCTACACGCTTTCCGATTACCTTATTTGCTAAAGAGCCGAAATACGTATCGGTACTTGTTGAGATGACAACAGCTTTTGCGCTACCACTTACAATATTTGTTCCCATGAAGCAAAGGTTTTCCATATCGAGTGGATTGTAATTTTTTTTCATGTTTTTCGGTAAGATATGCTTATTTTCTGTATGGTAGCAGTGTTCGTATTTTTCTATAGGAAGTGCTTCCCCTGTCAAAGAAGATTGATTAACAAATAAATCTTTAGCGGATACAACACGCACATCAGCTGGAACGATATCACCAGCTGAAAGGGAAATAATATCGCCAGGTACAAGCTCTTCAATTGGAATTTCTGTTGTGTAATTTCGATTTAAATTCGTTACATTTTTTGTTTCATGTACAAATCCATTTATTCTAAATACGCTCGCAGTTGTTCGAACCATAGCCTTTAACTTATCGGCAGCTTTTTGAGAACGAAATTCTTGGGAAAACCGAATCGTTGCACTAAGTAGGACCATTGCAGATACGACAATTGTTCCTTGTATGTCATCTGTGAAAAAGGAGAGTGCTCCAAGAGCTAATAAAACGAAAATAAATGGATTTTTAAATGCCAGCAGAAATTGAATGTACCACGGCGCCATTTTATTATGAGCTATTTCGTTCGGACCGTATAAAGAAAGTCTACGAGCCACTTCTTGTTTAGATAATCCATCTTGTGTTGTTTCTAGAAGTTTTAACGCAGAGATTACATCTTGTGTTGCAACCTCCACTAATAATTCGTTATTTGTTTTCATGCTATCTTGCTCATAAGCATGCTTTGTTTCTTGTCTTTGTAAATTAAACATCGGTAGTTCCTCCTCTGTCATGAAGGAGGAAACAATCTGTTACCTAACTAACTATTTGAAATGGTGAGGAACAGTTTCTTTCCTACCTACATGATGAAATATGAATGTAAAACGTATGGGTATCTGGGCCGAATCATCAATTGCCAACTGTTCCTCACCTCCGTACAATTTAGTAGTTTCTGAATATGCTATGTTTGTTTCATAGTAAGGTGCATATAGACGTAAAAAGACCTTTACTCAAAACGAGTAAAGGTCTGAATTCGCAGTTAAAAGAGTCCACAACAAAGACTGCTAGTAGACATAAATAAAAACAGTTTTTGTGTATGACAAAATACATGCACCTCTCCCTCGTTGAGTTTTAGCACTGTATAGCATAGGTTTTTATAACCAGCTACATTAAGAAGGGCCTTAATCCGACCGTTCCTGTTGACCCATTGGCGTCTCTCGACATTTTTGGGCAGCAGCGTTTCTCTATACAGGAGCCTCACCTAACAGAGACCATATTCAATTACATGTTGAATGTTAGCACTGTAAAATCGTAGTGTCAATATCTTTTTTATCTGTGTTTTTAAAATATTAAATGGATTTATAATAGATATATGGGATGGAATACATGATATTAATTATAAATAATGTGGAAAATAAATATTTTTATAAAAGGGGAATTTGTAATGGTACCACAAAATTTTATTATAAATATTGAGAATCAAAAGTGGTTGTTTAATGAGCAGGAAGATTTATGTTCTCACGGGGAAATTTATTTAAATGTGGATGGAACGATTATTACACAAACAGGTATGGATGAGGAATGGGGAATAAGTGAATCAGCTTTAGCTCTGTTACGAACTTTAGATAAAGAATATATTTGTGATATTGAAAATGAAGAGGGGCTTATTTTGCACGGATGTGGCACTATGCTCATGTTAGGATGCCCAATTTTAATTCATTGGACTATAAACCATATAGGTGAAAATGTGGTTTTAAAGGATTTTGTCAAAGTTATTTCTACTGATCAAAAGGCTATATACTATGAAGGGCTTCATATAGAAGTAAATGAAAATGAATATAGAAAACAAATTGTTTCTTTTGCGCTACAAGCAAAAGAATTATTCAATAAATCAAGTGAAAAGATAATTTTAGATGAGTTTGATCAAAGTATGTATACAGACTTTTGGACGGAATATAATCATTTGCTAAATAAGTATAAATAAAAAAGCACTGTAACCAGTGCTTTTTTATTATAGATTACGAGATTGTAGGGTTTTCAAAAATAACAATCTCTGAACTGTTTGTAGTTGAAACGCGTTGGGCGTAATATGTTAAAGCTGAAGAAATATATGCTGGTAACGTATCATTTGTATGTGATGTTGTATATTCATGGATTAATTCCTTTAAAGTTGTCCATTCTAATTGTGCTGGGTGATCAGACACGAAAGAACTTACCCAGCGATCAAATGAAGATGAAAAATCAGTTTGTAAACGAAATACTTCTTTCATAATAAAACGCTCCCTTAAAATGTAGTATAATCATTTTAACACAAAACACGAACGATCGCTAAATTTTTTGAGTATAACGTTCGTGCTATATAGTTGTCTAGATGATTGGTTATGTAAATTCAATTTGCCATTTGAAATAACATTCCGTAAGATGAGAGATAGAGTATATTTAGAGCTGGAGGAAAGAAAGTGGAATTTGTATTTTTAGGAACTGGTGCAGGTGTTCCTTCAAAAGGAAGGAACGTTTCAGCAATTGCTTTACAATTGTTAGAAGAACGAGGACAAACTTGGTTATTTGATTGTGGCGAGGCCACGCAACATCAAATATTACATACATCTGTACGTCCGCGCCGCATTGAAAAAATATTTATTACGCATTTACATGGCGATCATATTTTTGGATTGCCTGGTTTATTAGGTAGCCGTTCATTTCAAGGAGGAACTACGCCTTTAACGGTGTATGGACCGAAAGGAATTAAACAATTTATTGAAGTGGCATTATCGGTAAGTACGACACATGTGAAATATCCACTTGAAGTTGTGGAGATAACAGAAGAAGGTACCGTATTTGAAGATAATGAATTTTATGTAGAAACGAAAAGATTGTCACACGGTATAGAATGTTTTGGATATCGTATTGTAGAGAAAGATATACAAGGTGCTCTTTTAGTTGATAAGTTGCTTGAGATGGGTGTGAAACCAGGTCCAATCTTTAAACGTTTAAAGGATGGAGAAGTAGTTGAATTAGAGGATGGCACGATATTAAATGGAAATGAGTTTATCGGCCCACCTCAAAAAGGAAGAATTATTACTATCTTAGGTGATACGCGATATTGCGAAGCAAGTAGGGAGCTTGCGCAAGATGCAGATGTACTTGTCCATGAAGCGACTTTCGCAGCAGAAGATGAGCAACAAGCGCATGATTATTTTCATTCCACATCTAAGCAAGCTGCGAGCATTGCACTTCAGGCAAATGCGAAGCGATTAATCTTAACTCACATTAGTTCTCGCTATCAAGGAGATACATATAAGGAATTATTGAAAGAGGCAAGAGAGTTGTTTTCTAATACAGAAATAGCGACAGATTTGAAATCATTCCCAGTAGAAAAATAATAATTTTGTAAAAAATGGTAACGGTGGGTTGCCATTTTTTTATGTCTAAAAAAATTTAAAAATAAAACTGTTATTATTTTATACTTATACTTGGATGATACAGAAAATTAGAATGGTTTGAATATATACGATAAAAATACGAAATAATGATTATTTAGAAAAACTGTTATATAAGTCAGATGACATACAAGTGATACAAATAGCAGGAATGGACTTTTATTCAGAACTTTTAAAATTCAACAAAAGTAAGCGTTTTATAAAAAACAAGCTATAATGAGGGCAGATTATAATTTATGATAAGTCACATGCTTTTTAGTTATTATCGTAACAAGTGAAGTTGACTAAACCATGAGAGAGTAACATGAGAATTATAATAGGAAAGATATCGCTTGTTTATGCTATCCTTGCAATGGCTTCTGTGTTAAACTTTGGATTGCTACCAGACTTTATTGTGGATTATCTTATATCATTTTTTAATGAAAATAATGCTAAGATTCTTATGTATTATTATAACTGGTATTATTTCAGGTTATATTGGATTACTTTTATTTAAAAATTATCCAATTCATACAGCAGAACAAATTCGTGGTACAACTGGAAAAGCGACAGATGTAGCAGGTTAATAGAATAGTAGAATAAATTTTTGCATAGAGGTTTAGGGGGAGTTATGATGAAGTATCGCTCAGTATTTGATATTATCGGTCCAGTTATGATTGGACCATCAAGTTCACATACAGCAGGCGCGGCAAGAATGGGGCAAGTTGCTCGCCAGCTGTTTCGTCATGAACCAGAAAGAGTAAGCATTTCGTTATATGGATCATTTGCAAAGACGTATCGAGGGCATGGTACGGATGTAGCACTAATCGGTGGAATATTAGGATTTGAAACAGATGACTTACGTATTCCAGAGGCGCTAGAAATAGCAAAAGAGCGCGGAATTGAAGTGGAATTCATTGAAGAAGATGCCAATGCACCTCACCCAAATACAGCGAAAATTCGTTTGTATAAAGGTGAAGAAGAAATTGAAGTTGTTGCTTGCTCAATTGGTGGCGGTAAAATTGAAGTTGTAGAATTAAACGGATTCGATCTTCAATTATCAGGCACAAGTCCAGCACTACTTATTGTAAATAACGATCGCTTTGGTGCTATTGCAGCAGTAGCTTCAATCCTTGCTACAAACGAGATTAACATTAGTACAATGAGTGTTTCTCGTAAAGAAAAAGGAAGAAGAGCGCTTATGGTTATTGAAACAGATGAATTATTAGCAGATGAAGTGATTGAAGAAATAAAAGCGCAACAAAATATTTGTCAAGTAACTATTATGGATTAATTGCAGGGGGGACACACCATGTTTCGGAACGCAGCGGAACTAGTGGCGCAAGCTAAAGAACAAAATGTAAAAATCGCAGAAATTATGATTCAATGTGAAATGGAAACAAGAAGTATTTCACGTGAAGAAGTAATTGCTGGTATGGAAAAGAACTTAGTCGTGATGGAACAAGCAGTAGAACGTGGTATTCGCGGCGTGAAATCACCAACTGGTTTAACTGGTGGAGATGCTGTAAAAGTTCAAGCGTATATGAAGAGTGGAAAAGGCTTATCTGGAGATACGATTTTGGATGCAGTAAGCAAAGCTGTTGCAACAAATGAAGTAAACGCAGCGATGGGAATTATTTGTGCAACACCAACAGCAGGGTCTGCTGGAACAGTGCCAGGTGTACTATTTGCGCTAAGAGAAAAATTGCAGCCTACACGTGAAGAAATGATTGAATTCTTATTTACAGCAGGAGCTTTCGGTATGGTTGTTGCGAATAACGCTTGTATTTCTGGTGCTGCAGGAGGATGCCAAGCTGAAGTTGGTTCAGCAAGTGGAATGGCGGCTGCAGCTGCAGTTGAGATGGCTGGTGGAACACAAGATCAAGCAGCTACAGCGATGGCAATTTCATTAAAGAACATGCTTGGTTTAGTGTGTGATCCTGTTGCAGGACTTGTAGAAGTACCTTGTGTAAAACGTAATGCAGCAGGAGCTGCAAATGCGATGATTTCAGCAGATTTAGCATTAGCTGGTGTAACGAGTACAATTCCATGTGATGAAGTAATTGAGGCAATGTTTAGAATCGGACAAACGATGCCAGTAGCACTTCGTGAAACAGCGGAAGGTGGACTTGCAGCAACGCCGACTGGTCGTCGCCTGCAAGAAGAGATTTTTGGGAAGAACAATAACTAAGTGTAATTATAGAAAAAGGAGCTCAAATAAACTTGAGCTCCTTTTTTTATTTTTCTTTTGTTAGTTGTTCTAATGTTTTTCCAAGATTATGTGATCGTTCCGTTGCCTGTGTAATACAAGAAATAAGTGCTTGTTGAAATTTATGTTCTTGTAATACTTCAATACCTGCTTCGGTAGTTCCGCCAGGAGAAGTAATTTCCTTTCGCAAAATAGAAGGGTGTTTGTCACTTGCTTTTAGCATTTCAGCAGCACCAATCATCGTTTGAAGAATAAGTGATTTTGCAACATCTTCTTTTAAACCAATTTTTTTTGCAGCTTCTTCCATAGCTTCCACTACGTAATAAATATAAGCAGGTCCACTTCCGGATAATGCAGTGACAGCATGCATATCTTCTTCCTCTACAACAGAGACGAGACCAATCGTTTCAAATAAAGATGTTGCAGTGCGAATATGTTCCGCTGTTGCATGTTTCGAAGGGGAGATAGCGGTAGCTGATTTTAAAATGGCTGCGGATGTATTTGGCATTGCACGAATAATTGGAACGTCTTTTTGAAGTAGTTTTCTAATTGAGTGAGTAGAAACACCTGCTAGTAATGAAATAATAAGCACGTTATTATTTATGTATTCTTTAAAAGGGATAAGCGCCTCTGCAACATCCTTTGGTTTCATTGCTAGAAAAAGAATATTTGCATCAGTAAGTAATTCTTTTTTATTATGAGTACCTTTGACACCGTATTTTTTATGTAGCTCTTGTAATCTTGTCTCGTTAGAACGATTACTTACAGTAATTTGTTCACATTTAACAACATTTGCATGTAACAAGCCACCAATAATAGCTTCAGCAATAGAGCCTGCACCGAGAAAGGAAATGTTTTGAATAGACATGATGTTCCTCCTTTAATTTTGGTTAGAAATTCTTATAAATGTACATACATTCGTTTTTTTATAGGAAACACCTCTTTTTATCTGAAAATAATGACAAATATATATAGAAGTTGTAAACTGAAGAAGTATTCATTTTTGAACCGGAAAGAGACAGGGGGGCTAAGCATGACGGCGATTCACCGAATGGAGATTCCTGTACCATTTGCAGTGGAAACTGTGAATGTGTTTTTAGTTGAGGGGGAGACATTAACATTAATTGATACAGGGACGAATACAGAAGAGGCAAGAAATGCGTTAGAAAGTCAATTAGGTGCATTAGGACATACGATAGAAGATATTGAAACAGTAGTCATTACGCATCATCATGCAGATCATTGTGGACTTTTAAATATATTTTCTGAGAAGACGAATATTATTGGACATCCTTGGAATGAGCCTTGGATCACACAAAATCCAGAGTTTTTAAAGCGGTATCATGAATTTTTTAGAGAGACGGCCTTACAGTTTGGTGTGCCAGTAGCATTTTTGAAAGACGAGTCGTTATTGACGACGAGGACACTTAAATATTCTTGTAATAGATCGTTAGCGCATACTGTGAGAGAAGGAGATCGTATTAATTCTTTGCCTGGATTTACAGTGCTTGAAACACCAGGTCATGCTTCTACTCATATTTCTTTATATAGAGAATCTGATGGAATATTAATTGGTGGCGATGCTCTCATTAGTCATATTTCTTCGAATCCAATACTAGAACCACCATATGAAGGGCAAACAGAACGGGCACGCCCATTACTACAATATAATCAAACATTACAGCGTTTAAGCGAAATGAATATTTCACGCATTTTATCAGGGCATGGGGAAGATGTTCTAAATGTGAAACAACTTATTGAAACGAGATTACAAAAGCAAGAAACACGTGCTTTTAAAGTACTTGAGTTATTAAAGGAAAAACCAATGACAGCATTTGAAGTATGTGTAAAACTATTTCCGGTATTATATAAAGAACAATTACCACTTACTATTTCAGAAACGGTTGGACAATTGGACTATTTAGCATATAATCAACAAGTGATGATTGATGAGTCATCGCAACAATTGATTTATTATGCAAAGTAGGTGACAGCAATGACAGGACGTTTACAAAATAAAGTAATCGTCATTACAGGTGCTTCTAGTGGGATTGGTGAGCAAGTTGCAATGCAAGTTGCAGCACAGGGAGCGACTCCAGTATTAATGGCTCGAACAGAAGAGAAACTACAAGCGTTAGTAGACAAAATTAAAGAAACTTATAATACGCCTTGCTATTATTATGTATTAGATGTAAGTGAAGAGATGGAAGTACAGTCTGTTTTTTCAAAGGTATTACAAGAAGTGGGACGTATTGATATATTAGTAAACAATGCGGGATTTGGTATTTTTAAAACGTTTGAAGATGCGTCAATGGGTGAAGTAAAAGATATGTTCCAAGTAAATGTATTTGGATTAGTAGCATGTACGAAAGCGGTACTACCTTATATGGTAAACAAGAATGAAGGGCATATTATTAATATTGCTTCACTTGCTGGAAAAATTGCAACTCCGAAATCGAGTGCTTATGCAGCAACGAAACATGCCGTATTAGGATTTACGAATAGTTTACGCATGGAATTAGCGAATACAGATATTTATGTTACAGCAATTAATCCAGGTCCGATAGATACAAACTTTTTTGAAATAGCGGATCAATCTGGTACATATGTAAAGAATATGGGACGTTACATGTTAAAACCAACATACGTAGCAGAACAAATCGTAAAGTCGATGCACACGAAAAAACGTGAAGTAAACTTACCGAAGTGGATGGGAATTGGCCCGAAACTTTATGCTTTATTCCCAGGTTTATTTGAACGTGTAGCAGGTAAATCATTAAGTAAAAAATAGGAGATTTCCATATGGAAATCTCCTATTTTTTATTGTTTTCCAGTTACATAATCATAAACAATATCCTCAATTTCCTCGTATAAATCAATTTCAATATTTGAATGAGTCACCGTTTGAATATGTTTCACTAGCATTTTCTGATCTTCTTTTGATATTGGACTGCATTGATATTGTTGAAAACTTTTTATAATCATTTTCTCAATTAATTTTTCGTTCATATTTTTCCCCGCCTGTATGTACGTATGTATTGTTTTATTGTACTTGAAGTGAAATAAAAAAACTACTATGCACTATTTTTGTATAAAAATTCGGTTGAGTATATTATTTTTCTAATAAAATTAAGTTTTTTTAGATTTAAAAATTTATAAATATTTAATTGACTCTATAAATATACAATATTATAATCATACTTAATTTAAAGAATCGATATGAGGAGGAACTTATGAAAGTCGCAATTATTGGAGCCACTGGATATGGGGGCATTGAGTTAATTCGTTTATTAGAACAACATCCATATTTTTCGATAGCATCTCTCCATTCTTTTTCACAAGTTGGTGAGTGTATAACAAATGTATATCCGCATCTTCGAAATGTCCTTTTTCATACGTTACAAGAAATTGATGTGGAGACGATAGGAAAAGAAGCAGAAATCGTATTTCTAGCAACCCCAGCAGGAGTATCGGCGGAGTTAACTCCCAAGTTATTAGCAGAAGGTTTAAAAGTAATTGACCTATCTGGAGACTTTCGTATGATAGATCCTTCGTCATATGAACTGTGGTATAAAAGGCCAGCAGCGAAAGAAGAAATTCTTAGAAAAGCAGTGTATGGGTTAAGTGAATGGAAAAGGACTGGGATTCAAAAGGCAAATTTAATTGCAAACCCAGGATGTTTTGCTACAGCCACATTGCTAGCGATAGCGCCGTTAATACGTAGTAGCATGATTGAAGAAGATTCGATTATTATTGATGCGAAATCAGGGGTATCAGGAGCAGGAAAAACACCAACAACAATGACTCATTTTCCTGAGCTATACGATAACTTACATATCTATAAAGTAAACCAGCATCAGCACGTTCCAGAGATTGAGCAAATGCTTACAGAATGGAATAGTGAATCACAGCCAATTACATTTAGCACACATTTAATACCGATATCACGAGGAATTATGATTACACTTTATGCAAAAGTAAAACAAAAGATGGAAATAAAGCAACTTCAAAAATTGTATGAAGAAACGTATGAACAATCGCCTTTCATCCGAATTTGTACGCAAGGGAAATTTCCAAGTCCAAAAGAAGTGAGAGGCTCAAATTATTGTGATATTGGCATAGCTTACGATGAAAGAACTGAAAGAGTTACGGTCGTTTCTGTTATAGACAATATGATGAAAGGCGCGGCTGGGCAAGCGATTCAAAATGCAAACATAATAGCGGGACTAGAAGAGACAACAGGTTTACAACATATGCCGCTTTATCTATAAGGGGGACATGATGATTAAAGTAGCGTCTATTACAAAATTAGAAAATGGTTCAATTGTAACGCCGAAAGGCTTTTCGGCAATTGGTACTGTAAATGGTCTGAAAAAGGAGAAAAAGGATTTAGGGGCAATCGTTTGTGACGTACCAGCATCATGTGCCGCTGTGTATACAACGAATCAAATACAAGCAGCCCCTTTGCAAGTAACGAAGGATAGTATAACGGCAGAAGGGAAGTTACAAGCAATTATCGTTAATAGTGGAAATGCAAATGCTTGTACTGGAATGCAAGGATTACAAGACGCATACGAGATGCGCGCGTTAGGGGCGGAACATTTTGGAGTGAAAGAAAATTACGTTGCAGTAGCTTCAACAGGTGTAATTGGTGTTCCACTGCCGATGGATATAATCCGAAAGGGGATTGCAACTCTTATACCGACGAAGGAAGAAAGTGAAGCATATTCTTTTTCTGAAGCAATTTTAACGACGGATCTTATCACGAAAGAAACTTGCTATGAAATGATTATTGATGGGAAGAAAGTGGCGATTGCGGGTGTTGCAAAAGGTTCAGGGATGATTCATCCGAATATGGCAACGATGCTTAGTTTTATTACGACAGATGCTCATATAGAGCGTGACGTATTGCAAACAGCATTATCCCAAATTACGAATCATACATTTAATCAAATTACGGTAGATGGAGATACTTCTACGAATGATATGGTCATCGTTATGGCAAGTGGATTATCAGAAACAAGCCCGATAAATATGGAACATACAGATTGGGAAACTTTCGTATGTACTTTACAGAAGGTATGTGAAGATTTAGCAAAAAAAATTGCGCAAGATGGTGAAGGCGCTACGAAGTTAATAGAAGTAAATGTGCTAGGAGCTCAAACGAATGAAGAGGCAAAAAAAATTGCAAAGCAAATAGTCGGTTCGAGTCTTGTGAAAACAGCAATACATGGTGAAGACCCAAACTGGGGGCGAATTATTAGCAGTATTGGACAAAGTGAAGTAGTTATTAATCCGAACACAATTGACATTACTCTTCAATCTATATCGGTATTAAAAAATAGTGAGCCTCAAATATTTTCTGAAGAAGAAATGAAAGAGAGATTACAAGAAGATGAAATAGTCATTAATGTGTACTTACACTT
The DNA here is from genome assembly GCF_003217275.1 of Bacillus sp. 196mf. Lineage (NCBI taxonomy): Bacteria > Bacillati > Bacillota > Bacilli > Caryophanales > Bacillaceae > Bacillus > Bacillus sp. 196mf. The sequence goes on along the minus strand of NZ_QJTG01000006.1, from coordinate 91,328 downwards.
AGGTGAAGAGACAGGATCAGCTTGGGGCTGTGACTTAAGCTATGAATATGTGAAAATAAATGCTTGTTATCGTACATAAGGAGAGAGAAGATGAGCGATTATATTGTAGTGAAATGCGGCGGTAGTATGTTGAATCAATTAAATGATGTGTTTTTTGAATGTATAAAGAAATTGCAACAGAAGTATAAAGTAGTGATTGTTCATGGTGGTGGACCAGAAATTGATGCCAAATTAAAAGATTGTAACATCAACGTAGAAAAAAGAGATGGATTACGGATAACACCAAAAGAAGTTATGGATGTTGTTCAAATGGTGCTATGCGGAAGTACGAATAAAAAATTCGTAATGAATTTACAAAAGCATAATTTACTTGCTGTAGGTTGTTCAGGGTGTGACGGCAATTTACTTCAAGTTCAACCTGTCAGCGAGGAGATAGGATATGTGGGAGAAGTAAGTTATGTAGAAACAGCCTTATTAAAAGGATTAATAAATATGGGGTATATTCCTGTTATTGCTCCAATCGGGGTAAATGGTAATGAAATTTATAACATAAATGCGGACAATGCTGCAGCTGGGATTGCGGCTGCGTTAGGGGCAAAAGAGCTGATTTTTATTACGGATGTAGATGGAATATTACATGAAGGGAATTTGGTAAAGGAAACGGATGAATCTGAAATTGCTACTTTTATAGAAACAGGTGTTATTACAGGTGGGATGATTCCGAAAGTACAGGCGGCACTAGCATCATTAAAAATGGGAGTGCAAAAGATAAGTATTGTGAATGGTACAAAAGATTTTACTGAGGTTACGGGAGAGTGTATTGGAACGACGGTAACGAAAGGCGTGAGTATTGCATGACGAGTCATCTTTTTCAAACGTATGGCAGAAGAACTATTGAGTTTGTAAAGGGAACTGGAACGAAAGTTATTGATAATAACGGTAAGGAATATTTAGATTTCACATCAGGAATTGGCGTATGTAATTTAGGACATTGTCACCCTACTGTTCTCAAAGGTGTACAAGAGCAACTTGATGATATATGGCATATATCTAACCTGTTTACAAACAGCTTACAAGAAGAAGTTGCGTCATTATTAACAGAAAATAGAGCATTAGATTATGTGTTTTTCTGTAATAGTGGGGCAGAGGCAAATGAAGCGGCTTTAAAGTTAGCACGTAAGCATACTGGAAAATCTCTCGTCGTAACATGCCAGCAGTCTTTTCACGGTAGAACATTTGGAACGATGAGTGCAACAGGCCAAGATAAGGTAAAAGAAGGATTTGGTCCATTACTTCCATCTTTTTTACATATCCCTTTTAACGATATTAAAGCATTAGAGGAAGTAATGAATGAAGAAGTTGCGGCGGTAATGGTAGAAGTAGTTCAAGGAGAGGGAGGAGTAATACCTGCTGATCTATCTTTTTTGAAAGAGATTGAAACATTATGTAATAAGTTTGGTTCCTTATTTATTATAGACGAAGTACAAACGGGGATAGGAAGAACTGGAACACTATTTGCTTATGAACAAGTGGGAATAGAGCCTGATATCGTTACCGTTGCAAAGGCACTTGGGAATGGGATTCCTGTCGGAGCGATGATTGGCGGGAAAGAGCTCGGAACGTCGTTTACTGCAGGATCACACGGTTCAACTTTTGGCGGGAATTACATCGCGATGGCTGCAGCGAAAGAAGTATTGCAAGTGAGTAAAAAACCATCGTTTTTAAAAGAAGTACAAGAAAAAGGCGAGTACGTATTAGAGAAGTTGCAAGAGGAATTACAGCATGTCGAATGTATTCAAAATATACGTGGTAAGGGGCTTATGATTGGGATTGAGTGTAAGCATGAAGTTGCAAGTTTTATAGAACAACTAGAAAACGAAGGACTTCTCGTATTACAAGCAGGCCCTAATGTTATAAGACTATTACCGCCACTCATTGTCACGAATGAAGAGTTAGAACAGGCAGTATATATAATAAAAAAAGTAGTTTGTACAAAAAACGTATCAATCATATAAGGGGGAAGTTTCATGTCAACTGTACAAGTACCGAAATTAAATACGAAAGATCTTTTAACACTAGAAGAATTAACGAAAGAAGAAATTATTTCTATAATTGAGTTCGCTATATATTTAAAAAAGAATAAGCAAGAGCCTTTATTACAAGACAAAATATTAGGGCTTATTTTTGATAAGCATTCAACTCGTACTCGCGTATCTTTTGAAGCGGGAATGGTACAGCTCGGGGGACATGGTATGTTTTTAAGTGGGAAAGAGATGCAAATGGGGAGAGGAGAAACCGTTTCAGATACTGCGAAAGTATTATCGCAGTATATTGACGGGATCATGATACGTACATTCTCCCACGCGGATGTAGAAGAGCTTGCAAAAGAATCAAGTATTCCTGTTATTAACGGTTTAACGGATGATCATCATCCTTGTCAAGCATTGGCAGACCTCATGACGATATATGAAGAAACAAATACATTTAAAGGAATAAAATTGGCTTACGTAGGTGACGGAAATAATGTATGTCATTCATTGTTGCTAGCGAGTGCAAAAGTCGGAATGCATATGACTGTTGCAACGCCTGTAGGATATGAACCGAATGAAGAGATTGTAAAAAAAGCGTTAGCGATTGCCAAGGAAACAGGAGCTGAAATTGAAGTTTTGCATGATCCTGAATTAGCGGTGAATGAAGCTGATTTCATTTATACTGACGTTTGGATGAGCATGGGGCAAGAGGGCGAAGAAGAGAAATGTACTTTATTTCAGCCATACCAAATCAATAACGAACTTGCTAAGCATGCGAAGCAAACATATCGTTTCTTACACTGTTTACCTGCCCATCGTGAAGAAGAAGTAACAGGAGAAATTATAGATGGACCACATTCTATCGTCTTTGAGCAAGCTGGTAATCGATTGCATGCTCAAAAAGCGTTATTAGTGAGTTTATTTAAAAATGTAGAAGAGCCTTCCTAAAAGGGAGGTTTTTTTATATTAAAATGTCATATGTATATTTAGTTAACCATTTCGATATCATTTATAATAAAAGAGAAAACTAAATTTGTTTTTCAGAGTGTGTAAGGACATACTACATATAAAAATATAGTTAAAGAGATGATGAGGGTGAAAACAACTAAGAAAACATATTCGTTTTTTCAGCGGATGTGGAGAATATTAAAGTTTCAATATTATAAGTTGCTTCGATCGCCAGAAGGCGCAAAGAAAGTATCGTTAGGGTTTGCTATAGGATTCGGCTTAGAAATGTTAGTCATTTATACGGCATCGCTCGTATATGTAATATTTTATCCAATCGTCAGGTTAGCAAAGGGATCTTTTCCTGCGGCAGTTATTGGCAATATTATTGGGAAAATATCGTTTCTCCCAGTATTTTTATTTCCGCTTGCGTATGCGCTAGGAAAAATGATTTATCCATTTCATGTACAGAAAATTCATCATGAACCATTTACGATATCGGACTTGTTTTCAAGTCACATTTTTACGATATTAAAGAGCTTATTACAAAGTGAAGTGTATGTATTAATTGGAATGACGATTTTAGGAGTTGTGTTTGGTCTCATTTCGTATTTCGTTGTGCATTATTTATACGAAAAGAACCGTAAGTTACGCTTGAAGAAAAGGAAGAAACGAGTGAGAGAACCACTTGTACAATTATAAACAATGTCACATCCATTTTCTCCTTTGAATATGTTTAAGAAAAAGGAGGAGAGGATAATGTATTATTATTACGTACCTCAAGTATATCCATATGTAAATTATTATCCGGTTTATGATACGAGTAGACAATACGAATTATATCGGCAACAACAATTACAGCAATTATCACAAATACCACAAATACCACAACAACAGCCTACACAGGAAAAAAAACCATATTTAACAACATGGCCATATTCCAATGTATACTATGGTAACTATTACGAATCATAAAGCTGCTTCTATTTAGAAGCAGCTTTATACGTTTGTTTTCAAAATTAAATTTTGAATGGTTTGAAGAGAATGAATGAGCTTTTCGCGCTCTTCCTCAGATAATGTTTGGAAATTTTCTTTTAGTTTGTCTAAAATGAATTGCTGATACTGATTTACTAATAATTTCCCTTCAGCTGTTAGGGAAATTAAAATGACCCGTCGATCTTTTTCGCTATAATGACGCTCTATTAGTTCTTCTTGAATAAGTTTGTTTAATAGAGGTGTCATGTTAGGCCGTGAAATCGCTAGCCGCTTGCCGATTTCGGAAACTGCTAATGTGCCGTTTTCATGCAAAAGCAGTAATACTTGTGTATGTGATGGCGGCATATGTCTTTGAGAAGAGAATTCTCCAGGAAGCATAAATTTGCGATAAAAAAGAGGCACTAGCGAAAGAAGATGATCAACAATACGTTCCCACTCGCGTGATTCCATATAAAGGCCCCCTTCCACTCTCATTGTAACAAAAAAGACATGTTATAAAAATAGAATTGTTTCATGGGAATTTTAATATTTGTAGGCCAATACTTTTTTTGTAAATGAATCGGCAATAATCGTATAGCCTTTATCATTTGGGTGTACTTGGTCAAAGAGCAATTCTTTTTTATCATTCGATATTAATTTACGAATTGGCAAAACGATAGATGGTTGATTCACTTTTGCAATGGAATAAACGGATTCATTCCAGCCGTCTAAAAACATATCTGCATAACTTGCGATGGAATCATCGAGTTGTAACGGGTTATAGAGTTCAGAAAGAATGAGTAAAGCATCCGGATTTTGATCTCGGACTGTCTTTACAATATTTTTTACATCCGCTTCAAAATGAGCTTTTTCTTTATTTAACATTTTAATACCGTCTATAACACCGACATCACGATTTAAGCGAAATAAATTATTTCCCCCAATATTAATTGTAATGATATTTGCTGCTCTAATTTTTTGCTTTACATCTTCTGATTGAACTTTTTTAGCGAGACGATCTGTTGTAAGACCGTTTATCCCAAGGTTTTCTACAGTAATTGGTTTATGAATTTGTGCTTCTATTTGTTTAGAGGCTAATTCAGCAAATCCACCTTGTGTTGATCCATATCCTTTGGCGAGCGAATCACCTAGTACGAGATGATAAAAGGAATCGTTTGTTTGCTTATCAATCCAACTTGGAGTAGATGTTTTTTCTGTTTTTTCTTCAGATTCATTTGGTTTTGTCTCGTCGTTCTTTTCAAAATAAGAATAAGAAATGATCAGAAGGAGGAGACAAACAATTGTTAAGATGACTTTTTTCATAAATTCATCCTCCTTGTAATTGGTAATTGTATCATATTCAGCAGTATTAGCAATGTAAGGGCATATTATATGTTTATGAAAAGTTTATAATAACTTTACAGAAAATTTGTTGAAGTTTGTCAAAAAATATTGACGATAGGAAAGAACTTTATATATGATAATGTCAGATAAGGTGAAACTTTAATTAGTGGGAGCTTTATTTCCTATTAATTGTTAGTCTTCATCAATCGGGCGTTTAAGGGGACTACTCGTTAGCGCAGGGTGAAATGAAAATTGTGTCACTAATAGAAGAAAAAAGGTATGTGGTTAGAGACAGATAGGGATTCATTTCATTATTTCTGGTAATTGTATAAGGGGGATTTTTTGTGAAAAAGTCAAAAAAAATGCTAGCTGGAGCAACTCTTGCGATTGGTGTTATAGCACCGCAAGTAATGCCAGCAACAGCTCATGCAGATGAGAACACTGGGGAGAGTACAGTTAAATTACGAATTCTAGAAACATCAGATATTCACGTTAACTTAATGAATTACGATTATTATCAAACGAAAACAGATAATAAAGTAGGTCTCGTACAAACGGCAACACTCGTTAACAAAGCACGTGAAGAAGTGAAGAACTCTGTCCTATTTGATGATGGGGATGCATTACAAGGGACACCGCTTGGGGATTACGTAGCGAATAAAATAAAAGATCCGAAGAATCGTGTGGATCCTAGTTATACACATCCATTATATCGTGTAATGAATTTAATGAAGTATGACGTCATCTCTCTTGGGAATCATGAATTTAACTACGGTTTAGATTATTTAAAGCAAGTGACTAGTAAAACAAAAATTCCGGTTATTAACTCGAATGTCTACAGAGATGACCATGATGGTAATGATGAGAATGACGAGCATTACTTTGATAGACCATATCATATTTTAGAGAAAGAAGTAGTGGATGAAGCAGGCCAAAAACAAATAGTGAAAATTGGTGTAATGGGATTTGTTCCACCACAAATTATGAATTGGGATAAAGCGAATTTAGAAGGACAAGTAAAAGCAAAAGATATTGTGCAAACAGCGAAAAAATTAGTTCCGGAAATGAAGGCGCAAGGTGCGGATATTATAGTTGCACTAGCGCATTCAGGTGTTGATAAGAGTGGATACAACGAAGGAATGGAAAATTCATCGTTTTATTTAGCGACAGAAGTTCCTGGCGTAAATGCAGTATTAATGGGACATTCACATACTGAAGTGAAGGATGTATTTAATGGTGTTCCAGTTGTAATGCCGGGTGTTTTTGGTAGTAACTTAGGTATTATTGATATGCAATTGAAAAAGGTAAACGGAAAATGGGAAGTGCAAAAAGATCAGTCTAAGCCGCAACTTCGTCCGATTGCTGATAGTAAAGGTAATCCATTAGTAGAATCTGATCAAAAATTAGTTAATGAAATTAAAGATGAACATGAAAAGACAATCGAATATGTAAATACACATGTAGGTGAAACGAAAGCACCAATTAATAGTTATTTTTCATTAGTACAAGATGATCCTTCCGTACAAATTGTGACAAATGCGCAAAAATGGTATGTAGAACAAGAACTTAAAAAACCAGAATACGAAAAGATTAAAGATATTCCAGTTTTATCTGCAGGAGCACCATTTAAAGCAGGTGGCCGAAACGGTGCGACATATTATACTGATATTCCAGCTGGAACGTTAGCAATTAAAAACGTTGCAGATTTATACGTGTATCCAAATACGTTATATGCTGTAAAAGTAAATGGGGCACAAGTGAAAGAATGGCTTGAAATGTCTGCAGGTCAGTTTAATCAAATTGATCCAAAGAAAACAGAAGAACAGCCGTTAGTAAATATAGGCTATCCTACATATAACTTCGATATTTTAGATGGCTTAAAATACGAAATTGATGTAACACAACCGGCGAAATACGATAAAGATGGAAAAGTTGTAAATGCAAATGCTAATCGTATTGTAAATATGACATATGAAGGTAAGCTAGTAGCTGACAAGCAAGAGTTTATCGTCGCTACAAATAACTATCGTGGAAGTAGCCAAACGTTCCCAGGTGTAAGTAAAGGGGAAGTTGTATACCAATCACAAGATGAAACACGTCAAATCATTGTGAAGTATATGCAAAAAATAAAAGATATTGATCCAGCAGCTGATCAAAATTGGACATTTAAACCGATTGTTGCAGATAAATTAAATACAACATTTGATTCTTCACCAAATGCACAAAAGTATATAAAGAAAGATGGAAAGATTTCATATGTTGGACCATCTGAAAATGAATTTGCGAAATATGCAATTGATATAACGAAGAAGAATGATGATAAAGAAACTGGTGAAGGAAATCCAACGACACCGCCAACAGGTGGTGGAGAAAATCCGACGACACCGCCAACAGGTAATGGAGAAAACCCAACACCACCAACAGAAGAAGGTAATAATGGTAATGAACCAAAGCAAGATGGAAATAATACCGGATCTGGACAAACTACAACAGATGATCAAAATACAAAAGAAACAACAACAACTGTAAGTGAAAATAAAGAAGCTGAAAAAGATGAACGTGATTTACCGAAAACAGGTGCAAGTATTGCTTCTACAATTGGAGCTGGTCTTGCGTTTGTTGGAGCGGGATTACTTATGTTATTTAGAAGAAAGAAAGCGAATAGATAGTCGAGAAATATAAAAAGGATTACCGATTTGGTAATCCTTTTTGTTATATTATGAAACTGGTACTGCTTTTTCTTTTTTCCATGAAAGGCCGAATCCAGTAAAGCCGACGATAATGGTTACGACTGGACACGCTAAACAGAAGATTGCGTATGGCAAGTAATCGAATGTTGGAACGCTAAGAACGTTTGTTAAGAATACGCCACTGACACCCCATGGTACGAGTGGATTAATTACTGTACCAGCATCTTCTAATACTCGTGATAAATTACGACGTTCTAAACCGACTTCATCGTATTTATTAGCGAATGCTTGTCCTGTTAAAACGATGGATAAGTACTGCTCACCAAGTAAGAAGTTTACACCAATTGCAGTTGAAGCAGTAGAAATAATTAAGCGTGTACTAGTTTTTACGAAGCTAGAGATAATATTCATCAGCTGCGCTATAATGCCCATTCCTTGTAATAATCCTCCCATACAAAGAGCTAGGAAAATAAGAGCAATTGACATCATCATACTTTGCAGGCCACCGCGAGATAATAAGCTATCAATATCTTTGATACCAGTTTTAGAAACGTAACCGTCTTGCATAATTTTCATTAAATCAGCTAAAGAAGTGCTAGGTTTAAAAATAAAGAGAATAATAATTCCTACCACAATTCCTGCAAGTAATGTTGGAACTGCGGGTACCTTTTTAAATGCGAATAGGAACAGTAATAAAATAGGAATAAGTGTAACGATAGAAATCGTTGCATTTTTTTCTAGTGTATTAATAAATGCTGAGAAATCAACGTTTCCACCAGATCCGCTTCCTAAAATGAAAAATGCGATAAATGCAATAATGAAAGCTGGCACTGTTGTCCAAAGCATGTTACGAATATGTTCAAATAAATCTACACCTGTTACAGCAGGCGCTAAGTTTGTTGTATCAGATAAAGGAGACATTTTATCTCCGAAGAATGCACCAGAAATAATTGCACCAGCAATAAGAGCTGGATCGTATCCAAGGGCAGTACCCATTCCCATAAAAGCAAGTCCTACAGTTGCAGCAGTTGTAAAAGCACTACCGATACTCGTTCCAACAATTGCACAAACAACAAAAACAGTTGGAACGAAAATTTTTGGAGATACAAGCTGGAAGCCGTATACCATTAAAGTCGGAATAGTTCCAGCTGCGATCCAAACGCTAATTAATACGCCTACAAGTAAGAAAATAAATATAGATGGAATACCAGCTGAAATACTACTAATCATCCCTTTCTCCATAGTAGACCAAGAGATTCTCTTCAGGAATCCAAATGCTAATAAAAGAACGATACCAAATAAAATTGGGATGTGTGGTGAAACTTCTAATTGAATAACACTAAAACCAATACAGAAAAAGATAAAAATTGTTAAAAGAACAGACTCAATTTTTGAAACCATTGTTTTCCCCTCCTAAGTAATGTAAAATAGCTCTTTTTTATATAAAATTCGCCAATATTGTATATTTCCTTCTAAAATTTAGAATTTTGTGACAAATTACCGGTAATTGTTAGTCCTTCTATATGATACGGAAATGATTGGATAAAAAAACGTCCCTGCATATAATTATGCAGGGACGAAGAAATCGCGGTACCACCCTAGCTTGTGAAATGAATGCGTCACAAAATAAAGGGTCATATGATATGCACTTATAAAATAAAAAACGCCCCTGCAATATATGCAGGGACGAAAAATTCGCGGTACCACCCTAAATTGTGAAACAGTGTCGTTTCACCACTCTTTAGACATAACGGTCTATAACCGTCTTTCACTACTCCTCACGTTTCGTAAAAGAAGCTCCAGGGGGTAATTCATAATTCGCTCTGTACTGGTTCGCACCGACCACCAGCTCTCTGAAATCAGAAATCGAAATACTACTAAATCCTATCAACGCCGATTCATATGATGTTAGTTAAATTTTTATCATATTTTCATCTTACATGTCAATAAAAATATTAACTATTTTTTTAGGGAAATAAAGGAGAATTGTTTTTAACGCTGTAAAAATGTACGTTATAATGAATTTGAAAGGGGGAGGAAAGAGTGAAGAAAAAAATAATTCTTTTTACCACTTTATTAGTTATTGGAGGAAGTGCTGGAATTTACACAGCTTTTGCGGCTGAATCAGAGCAGTTGAAACAAAAGCAAATACAACAGTCAGAAGTGAAGAAAGTAAAAGAAATAGAAGAGAAGAAATCAATGGAAAAAGCAGCAGAAAAACTAGGAGTTTCTACTGAGGGGAAAACAAAAGAAGAGGTTACGAAAGAAGTGAATACCGCTAGGTTTGAGAAGCGTCATGATTTATTAATTGAGCACGCTAAGCAACTTGGAATCGATACAGAGGGAAAAAAAGATGAAGAAATTATTTTAGAAATTGGAAAGATACAGCATGGAAAGTAGAACAACTTATCGTATGATAAGTTGTTCTTTTTTAAGAACTATTTGATTTTAAAATAATTGACAGTCATTCGGATTTAATGTTAACTATATTTATAAACAAGTTAACATTAGGGGTGACAATTGTGACAATAAATAGTAGAACGATTGAAAAATCATCTTATACATATGAAGAATTAGCGGAGAAAAATAAAGCTTACGTATGGCACCCATTTACACAAATGAAAGATTATTTAGAAGAAGATCCTGTCATTATTGAACGTGGAGAGGGAAGAAAGCTATACGATGTAAATGGTAATGAATATTGGGATGGTGTTTCATCTATATGGTTAAATGTTCACGGACATCAAGTACCGGAATTAGATGAAGCAATTCGTGAGCAATTAAATAAAATTGCTCATTCTACTATGTTAGGACTTGCTAACGTTCCATCTATTTTATTAGCAGAAAAAATTATTGAGGTTGTACCAGATGGATTGAAGAAGGTATTCTATTCTGATTCAGGTTCTACCGCTGTTGAAATTGCAATTAAGATGGCTTTCCAATATTGGCAGCATAAAGGGAAACGAAAGAAACAAAGATTCGTTACATTAAAAGAAGCATATCACGGTGATACAATTGGAGCTGTTTCGGTAGGAGCAATAGACTTGTTTCACCAAGTGTATAGTTCGCTCTTATTTGATGCGATTAAAATGCCGTATCCATATACATATCGTTCTCCTTACGGAAATAATAAGGAGGAAATTGTAAAAAGCCATTTAGAAGAAATGGAAGAATTGTTGAAAGAAAAGCATGAAGAAGTAGCTGCCATCATTGTAGAGCCATTAATGCAAGGTGCTGGCGGGATGATTACAATGCCAAAAGGATATTTAAAAGGACTGCGCGATTTATGTACTAAGTACAATGTATTATTTATTACAGATGAGGTAGCGACTGGATTTGGGCGTACAGGGAAAATGTTTGCTTGTGAACATGAAAATGTGACGCCAGACATTTTAACTGCTGGGAAAGGTTTAACAGGTGGATATTTACCAATTGCAGTTACGGTAACAACAGATGAAATATATAATGCCTTCTTAGGAGAATATGAAGAACAAAAAACATTTTTCCATGGACATAGCTACACAGGTAATCCGTTAGGGTGTGCCGTAGCAATCGCGAATCTAGAACTATATGAAAAAACAAATTTAATAGAAGACGTGACACGTAAAACGGATTATGTGACAGCGCAATTAGAAAAGCTCTTTGCATATAAACATGTAGGTGATATTCGTCAGTGCGGATTAATGGTTGGTATTGAGCTTGTGAAGAATAAGGAAACGAAAGAAGCGTTTGACTGGACAGAAAGAGTCGGTGTTCAAGTATGTAAACGCTCAAGAGAGCTGGGTATGATTTTACGACCGCTAGGTAACACGATTGTATTTATGCCACCACTTGCTTCTACTTTTGAAGAGATTGATGATATGTTACGCATTTTATATAAGGCAATCTCAGATGTTACGGAGGGAGAATAATGAGTGGTTTTTTCATAACAGCAACTGATACTGAAGTTGGAAAAACAGTAGTTGCAGGTGCTATAGCAGGTGTATTTAGAGAATTAGGATATAACGTAGGGGTATATAAACCGTTACAAAGTGGGCATGTTGCATCAAACCCTGAGGGAGATGCGGCAAGGTTAAAAGTACTATCAGGTGTACCGACACAAGAAAATGAAATTTGCCCTTATTCTATTGAAGAACCACTTGCTCCGAGACTTGCCATGAAAAGAGCTGGAAGAGTAGTAAAGTTAAAAGAAATTACTGATTGCTATAATGAACTATTAAAAGAGTTTAATAGCTTATTTGTAGAAGGAGCAGGTGGGCTTGCTGTCCCATATACAGAAGATGCTTTAGTAATTGATTTTGCAAAAGAATTACAGTTGCCTCTTATTGTAGTAGCTCGTCCTACATTAGGAACAGTAAATCATACAGTGTTAACGATTGCTTACGCAAAGGCGCATGGCTTAACCGTAGCGGGTGTCATTTTATCAGGTTGCAAAGAATGTGAAATGGAAAGAGTGCAAGAAAATAAAGAGATGATTGAAGAGCTGAGCGGGGTACCAGTTTTAGGATTATTACCATTCTTTGAAGGTGAGTTTACGAAAGAAGAAGTATTGGAATCTGCAAAAGAACATATTATGATTTCAAAATTAGAGGAGTTTATCCAAAATGAATCAAACGTGGCGGGCGCATCTTCAATCTAAATTACAACAATTACATGAGCAAGGGCAGTATCGAAATTTATATGTAACAGAGAAGGCAGAAGAGACTTGGCTTATTCGAGATAAAAAAAGGATGTTAAATTTAGCGTCAAATAATTATTTAGGGTTAGCTGGAGATGAAAGGTTAAAAGAAGCTGCTATTGCCTGTACAAAAAGATGTGGAACTGGAGCGACTGCCTCTCGTCTCGTTGTAGGAAATCATCCATTATATGAAGAGGTTGAGAGAAGCATATGTGACTGGAAAGGTACTGAAAGAGCTTTAATTGTAAATAGTGGGTATACGGCAAATATAGGTGCCATATCTTCTTTAGCCTCTCGGCACGATATTGTTTTTAGTGATAAGTTAAATCACGCAAGTATTGTTGATGGAATCATATTAAGCGGGGCAGAGCATAAAAGGTATCGTCATAATGATTTGGATCATTTAGAGAAGCTGTTGAAAACAGCGTCACCTGAAAAGCGGAAATTAATCGTAACTGATACCATTTTTAGTATGGATGGTGATACTGCTTATTTGAGAGATTTAGTACAGCTGAAAGAGAAATACGGGGCAATCATTATAGTCGATGAAGCACATGCGAGTGGAATATATGGAATCGGCGGAGCTGGGTTATCTCATATAGAAAAAAATCTTGCTCAAAAAATTGATATACATATGGGGACGTTTAGCAAGGCTTTAGGGTGTTATGGTGCGTATTTGACAGGTGATGAAATTTATATAGAGTATTTACAAAATATGATGAGAAGCTTTATTTTTACTACAGCTTTACCACCAAGTACGTTAGGAGCAGTGCAAAAAGCAATTGAAATTGTAAAAGAAGATAATGAAAGAAGAGAGAACCTTATAGCAAACGGAGAATACTTCAGAACTAAATTAAGGGATGCTGGTTTTGATATTGGGAATAGTTCAACTCATATTGTACCGATTGTAGTCGGTTCAAATGAACATGCTTTACGATTTAGTAAAAGGTTGCAAGAGGCAGGGATTGCGGCTATTGCAATTCGTCCGCCAACTGTGCCGGTTCATAGCTCTCGAATTCGCTTTGCAGTTACATCGCAACATACAATAGATGATTTAAAATGGGCTATTGACCGAATTATTCACATTGCGAAAGAAGAGGAGATTTTCGTATGAACGAGCTAAAGATTATTTTTATCCCAGGATGGGGAATGGAAGAGAATATTTGGGATTTAGTATTTCCGTATTTTAAAGGATACCCTGTTCAAAGCATAGATTGGCGTAATGTGAAAGAACGAAGTGAATTTGCGGAACGAATTGTAGATGTAGCGCATAATGACAACGTAATTTTAGTTGGATGGTCACTAGGAGCGTTAGCAGCAGTTGAAGCTTATAAAAAGATTCAGGCAAAAGGCATCGTATTAATTGGTGGTACTGCTAAATTTACAAATACGAGCGACTACAGTAACGGATGGAATGCTTTGCATGTAGAACGGCTGAAAAGGAATTTGGCGAGAAGGAAAGAAGATACGCTCAAGCGGTTTTATGAAAATATGTTTACGAAAGATGAGCTAAAAGAGAATAAAAACTTTGAAGACATTGTAAACCGTTTTAAAGGTGATTCTATTCAGTCTTTACAACTAGGTTTGGATTATTTAATAGAAACAGATATGAGAGAAGAACTAAAAGAAATTAAAGTACCTATACTACTTATTCACGGAGAACAGGATGTAATATGCCCATTGTCTGCGGCACGTAGTATGACGGAGAATAGCAGCAGCGAGCTGAAAGTAGTAAGTGATGCAGGGCATGCGTTATGTGTGACGAATTTTGAATATTGCGCAAATGAGATAATTCAATTTATAGAGGGGATACGACATGATCAACAAAACGTTACTACAAAAACGGTTTAATGGGGCAGCCGTATCTTACGATCGATATGCAAATGTACAAAAAAAGATGGCACATTCATTACTTTCAATCTTAAAGGAACGATATAGTGAAACGGCATCAATACGTATTTTAGAACTGGGGTGCGGGACGGGGTATGTAACAGAGCAATTATCAAAGTTATTTCCGAAAGCACATATTACAGCAGTTGATTTTGCTGAAAGTATGATTGCAATTGCGCAAACTAGACAAAATGTAAAAAATGTAACGTTTCACTGTGAAGATATTGAGCGATTACGATTAGAAGAATCATATGATGTCATTATTTCAAATGCTACATTTCAATGGTTAAATAATTTACAACAAGTGTTAAGAAATTTATTTCAACATTTGTCTATAGATGGGATATTACTCTTTTCAACGTTTGGACATGAAACATTTCAAGAATTGCATGCTTCGTTCCAACGTGCGAAAGAAGAAAGAAATATAAAAAATGAAACATCCATTGGTCAACGTTTTTATTCGAAAGATCAGTTGCTTCATATATGCAAGATAGAAACAGGGGATGTGCATGTTTCTGAAACATGTTACATAGAGAGTTTTACAGAAGTTAAGGAATTTCTACATTCTATTCGAAAAGTAGGAGCGACTAATAGCAATGAAGGATCATATTGTCAAAGTCCCTCACTCTTTCGTGCGATGCTGCGCATATACGAAAGAGACTTCACGGGAAATGAAGGGATAATGGCAACGTATCATGCTTTATTTATGCATATAACAAAAGAGGGGAAGAGATGAAATGAAACAAGTACAAACAAAAAGGGATTGGAAAAAACTTGCATACGACGTAGTGGAAGAGAAGATGATTACGAAAGAAGATGCAATAGCGATATTAGAAGCTGATGATACAGAAGTTCTAGAAATTATGAATGCAGCTTACATCATTCGTCATCATCACTTTGGTAAGAAAGTAAAATTGAATATGATTATTAATACGAAATCTGGATTATGTCCTGAAGATTGTGGATATTGCTCACAGTCTATTATTTCAGAAGCACCGATTGATAAATATGCATGGTTAACGCAGGAGAAGATTGTAGAAGGGGCACATGAAGCAATACGCCGTAAAGCAGGTACATATTGTATTGTAGCGTCTGGTCGTCGTCCGACGGATAAAGAGGTAAATCACGTAATTGGAGCAGTTAAGGAAATTCGTGAAACGACAGACTTGAAGATTTGTTGTTGTTTAGGTTTCTTAAATGAAGATCAAGCAGGACGTTTAGCGGAAGCGGGCGTGCATCGTTATAACCACAACTTAAATACACATGAAAATAATTACGATAGTATTTGTTCAACTCATACGTATGATGATCGTGTTGATACAGTTCAAAAAGCGAAACAAGCGGGCATTTCTCCATGCTCTGGAGCGATTTTTGGCATGGGAGAAACAATTGAAGAGCGTGCTGAAATTGCATTTGAATTACAACGTATAGATGCAGATTCTATCCCTTGTAATTTCCTTGTTGCTGTAAAGGGAACACCTCTTGAAGGGCAAAAAGAGTTAACGCCAGTAGAATGTTTAAAAGTACTGGCAATGATGCGTTTTGTAAACCCGACAAAAGAAATTCGTATTTCAGGAGGACGTGAAATCAATTTACGTTCTGTACAGCCAATCGGTTTATTTGCAGCAAATTCTATTTTTGTCGGGGACTACTTAACGACAGCTGGACAAGAGCCGACTGCAGACTGGGGTATGATTGCAGATTTAGGATTTGAGATTGAAGAGTGTGCATTATAAGATAGATGAAAAAGCAAACTTGTAAAAGGGTTTGCTTTTTTTGTAAATAAAATGTAATAAATAGTTGTGAACGCTTGATATTATTGGTTTTTGAGCGGAAAAAAGAATTTTTGTGGACGAATTTTCCAAGCCCTAGTTGTACATAGTAAATATGTAATTTATATTGGGTTGGGGGATTTTACATGTACAAATACATATTAGCGATTATGACTTGTTTAATTTTAATAAAAGCAATAAGTTCTGATCCAGTTAAGGCTGCTGAAAATCCTGAACAAAAAGAGATGCAACAAAGAATCGAACAACACTTTCGAACGAAAGCTGAACATTTTGGATTGAAAACGGAAGGAAAAGATTTAAAGGAAGTTAGAAAAGAAATTACTATTATAGAAGAAGCGAAAAAAAGAGAGAATGTATGGAGAACAGCACAAGCTCTTCATATAAAAACAGAAGGAAAAACGATGAATGAATTAATAAAAGATGTACAAAAAAAGGTGAAAAAATAAAAAGAGGCCGAAGCCTCTTTTTTTATGCCCATTGTTTTGATAAGTGAGCCATTTCAATTGCAGCAACAGCTGATTCATATCCTTTATTACCAGCTTTCGTACCTGCGCGTTCAATCGCTTGTTCAATTGTTTCTGTCGTTAATACGCCGAAAATAACTGGGATGTCCATTTGTAGTGATAAAGACGCAACACCTTTTGCTACTTCATTACAAACGTAATCGTAGTGAGTTGTAGCACCTCGGATTACAGTACCTAATGTAATAACAGCATCATACTTTCCGCTACTAGCCATCTTTTTAGCGATTAAAGGAATTTCAAATGCACCAGGAACCCAAGCAACATCAATATCATTTTCTTCTACACCGTGACGCTTTAATCCGTCTAAAGCGCCGCCAAGTAACTTACTTGTAATAAATTCGTTAAAACGTCCAACAACAACTCCAACTTTTAATCCTGTACCAACTAAATGACCTTCGAATACCATAATAAATCTCTCCTTTAATTATAAGTTTAGTAAGTGTCCTAATTTGTTTACTTTCGTTTGTAAATACGATTTATTCTCTTCTTTTGCTGGCATTTGCAACGGTACACGCTCGACTACTTCTAAATCGTAACCTTGTAAGCCAGCAATTTTTCTTGGGTTATTCGTTAATAATCGTAAACTTTGTAAACCTAAATCTTTTAATATTTGTGCTCCGATACCGTAATCACGAAGATCAGCAGGGAAGCCGAGTTTTTCATTTGCTTCTACAGTATCGAATCCTTCTTCTTGTAATTTATAAGCACGAAGCTTATTAAGAAGCCCAATGCCTCTTCCTTCTTGTCTCATATAAAGAAGAACACCGTTTCCTTCACGCTCAATTTGAGCAAGTGCTGCATGGAGTTGTGGTCCGCAATCGCAGCGATGTGAACCGAATACATCTCCTGTTAAGCATTCAGAATGAACACGCACAAGTACCGGTTCACCTATTGAAATATCACCTTTTACAAGTGCGATATGTTCTTTCGTATCTAATGAGTTAGAATAGCCAATTGCGTGGAAAGTACCGAAATCTGTAGGTAATGTAATTTCCACCTCTCTCGTCACAAGTGTTTCATGATGGCGGCGGTAAGCAATTAAATCTTCTATTGTAATCATTTTTATATCAAATTGTTTTGCGCATTCTATTAAATCAGGTACACGTGCCATCGTGCCGTCCTCATTTATAATCTCGCAAATAACTCCAGCTGGTTCGGCACCGCATAGCTTCGCTAAATCAACAGCAGCTTCTGTATGACCTGCACGACGCAGGACACCGCCTTCTTTCGCAATTAATGGAAAGATATGTCCAGGTCGATTGAAATCAGCGCCTTTTGATGCGGGGTTTAACAATTCTTGTATCGTAGTTGCACGTTCGTGAGCGCTAATCCCTGTTGTTGTAGAAACATGGTCAATGCTCACTGTAAACGCAGTATGATGTGAATCTGTATTATGAGATACCATTGGTTCTAATTGTAGACGTTCTGCGTACCCTGCTGTAATCGGTACACAAACGAGACCACGGCCATGTGTAATCATAAAATTAATTGTTTCTGGTGTAATGTACTCTGCTAAAGCAATAAAATCGCCTTCATTTTCTCGGTTTTCATCATCACATACGATAACGACTTTACCTTGTTTTAAATCTTCTAGAGCTTCTTCAATACGATGAAACATTGTGCTTCCCCCTTATAGAAATCCGTTTTCTTGTAAAAAGCTTTCAGTCATTGAACCTACTCGTTTTGTAGGTTTAGTAATAAAGCGTTCGATATATTTACCAATCATGTCACACTCAATGTTTACGATATCTCCGGCATTTTTTTCTCCAATGACAGATTCGCTTACTGTGTGCGGGATGAGTGAAATCGTTATGGAAGATTCGTCTATATCAAATATCGTTAAACTCGTTCCATCAACAGCAATGGATCCTTTATGCAAACAATAGCGCAGCAGTTCATCAGAAATTGCTACTTTGTAATAGACGGCATTGTAATGTTGTTTTTTATTTAAAATCGTTCCGATGCCATCAATATGTCCTGAAACGAAATGTCCACCGAATCGTCCGTTTGCAGCCATTGCTCGCTCTAAATTTACTTTAGAGTGCGGTTTAAGCATGCGAAGTGATGTCGACTGCATCGTTTCAGGCATTGCATCAACTGTAAATGAAGTAGTTGTAAAGCTTGTTACAGTTAAGCAAATACCGTTAACCGCGATACTATCACCTAAGTGAACATCTGATAAAATTTTCTTTGCATGAATCGTTAATTTCATCGCTTCTCCGCTTTGTTGCATGTTTGCTATCGTTCCTAATTCTTCTACAATTCCTGTAAACATTCCGTCACCTCGTTTCGGGCATTCGCAACGATTTTTATATCATCACCAATTTGTTTCATCTCTTGAATTTTCAAGGAAAGCGCATCTTGTAATTTTGAAAAACCATTTCCTCCAAATAAAGTAGGAGCATCTTTCCCACCAATTAATTTCGGGCTTATATAGGTTACAATTTCATTAAAATTGTTTGTTTTTAAGAAACTTGCATGAATCGATTGGCCACCTTCAACGAATAGAGAAAGAATTTGTTTTTCTCCAAGAAAGGAAAGAAGGTCCTCGATTTCTATATGCTTCGTTTCCATTTGGAATATAGCTATATTTTTAGATTCATAAGAAGATATCTTCTCTTTCTTTACATCCTTACCGACAATAATCCATGTCGGTGCTAAACCATCTGTTATAACATGAGAAGATGGTGGTGTTCGTAAATGGGTATCTAAAACAACGCGAATAGGATGTTTCCCACCATTTGGAATTCTTGTTGTTAAATGAGGATTATCAGCTATAACTGTATTCACTCCAACAAGAATTGCATCATGTGTATGGCGATATTGGTGAACATCAGCACGTGCTTCTTCACCTGTAATCCACTTACTTTCACCAGTTACAGTTGCTGTTTTTCCATCTAAGCTCATCGCTGTTTTGATTGTTACAAAAGGGCGTTTCGTTTTCATGTAGTGAAAAAAGTAGCGATTTAATAAAACTGCTTCTGCTTCAAGAACACCGGTAGTTACTTCAATTCTAGCTTCCTCTAATCTTCTTTTTCCGTTACCAGAAACGAGCGGATTACAATCGAGAGTAGCAATTACAACACGCTTAACTCCTTTTTCGATGAGCAATTCACAACAAGGTGGTGTTTTTCCAAAGTGGCTACACGGTTCCAGTGTTACATAAACGGTAGCGTCTTTGGCGTTCTGACTAGCCATTTGAAGGGCATGAACTTCTGCGTGTTCTTCACCAGCCCGTAAATGAGCCCCCATACCAACGATGTTTCCATCTTTTACAACAACAGCACCAACCATAGGATTTGGACTTGTTTGTCCTGATGTTCCTTCTGCTAACTGCAGGGCAATCCTCATATATTCTTGATCTGTCATTTTCTTCACCTCTCCTAAAAAAATCAAAAAACCCCAAGGATTTAATATCCTTGGGGTTTGGGAGACGTGATTTCTAGAAATATAGTTTGAATACGAAAGCATAGGAAAGAAACCTAACGATAATTGATATTTCTGCATAAGGAAAAAACCTAGCAAAATATCGAATTTTTAAACGCTAGTTGTCTCTTTTTATTTCAGTATAAAAAATAAGTATAGAAAATTAAACATATATAAAGAATCAAAATGAATCTTTATAAATATGCATACTGAAATAAAAGTGTATTCACTATATAAAAAACTAGAAACATATCCTTCTCCCATCCAGACTATACTGTCGGCCCTAGAGTTTCACTAGATCCACCGTTTTCGAGTTGAAAACGGGTCACGGACTTAGAAGTTTTCACTTCATCACCGCCGGTTGGGAATTTCACCCGACCCCGAAGGATGCTGTTTGCTCAAATTATAGCACAAAAAAAATAAAAGGCTAGTAAAAAATATTCGAATGTGAAGAATTGTGTGAAAATATATGCAGGCTGGAATGGAAATAAAAGTATTAGAAATGTTGTAAGGAGAAGGGATATAACGGAGTTGCTAAAAAGAAAAAACATGCACAAAAAAATGTGCATGTCACATGTAAAATTATTCTGCCTCTGGTGCTCTAACAACAGACTCGAATTTACCTTTATGCGAAGCGTCGCAATAAGGCATATTTTTTGATAAACCACAACGGCATAAAGAAAATGCCGGTTTTGCTGGGAATACATTCCCTTGTGAGTCGACTAATTCCACGTCCCCTGTAACGCGAAAAGAGCCATTATCATTTACTTTAATTTGTACTTTTGCCAACGTTATCCCTCCTTCCCAAACGCTTAATTTCATCATATAATCAAGGGAAGTGCTTGGCAATATAAAGTGAAACTTTAATTAGTGGGGGAGGCATCCCCCACTAATTATTATTTGAACCAATCGGACTTTTAGGGGCAGTTAATCTCCCGCCTAACTTCTTTGTTTCAGCTGAATTTTGAGGTGGGAGTTTTACTGCCCGCAAATAGCGGGGAAAAAAGAGCACTTTGTTTGAGAAAGAAGAGAGTGTTATAATAGTTTTCATAACTGACTAGAGTAAGGTGACGAGAGATGGATAAACAATTACATACATTACGAAACATTGCAAATGAGCGCACGTGGGCATCATTTTTGAATGATAATCATCCATATAGTTTGTTACATTGGTCCATTGCAGGTGTAGGGCAAGAGGTAAAGGATGTTTGGTTACTTCAAGATGAAGTAACATTTCAAACGACAGAATTTCCAACGTTAGATGATGCAATGCAATGGATTTCTGAAAATATGGAACAAGTTACAGACGTTTTAGCGCAATAAAAAAACAGGCTTATGCAAGCCTGTTTTTTGTTTCTTTCACATATGTGTTTAAAAATTGATCGATGGCTGCTTCGTACTCTTCTTTATTTTCGTTATAAGAGCAAGCGTGTGCACCGTGTTCTGCAATATAAAGTTGCTTATTATTTTCTTTCGCTTCATATAACGCTTTTGTCATATCAGCTAAAATATAGTCGTCATCTTTACTATGAATAAAGAGAACGGGATTGTTAATGTTTTTTATACAGTCGATTGGTGAAACTTCACGAATTGTATAACCGTCACGAACTTTTAAAAATGCGTTTGCTAAAGGTAATAAAGGCCATTTTGGTAAATGGAATTCAACCTTTAAACGGTGCTGTAATTGTCCGTGAAAATCAGAGAAAGGACAATCTGCAATATAGAAATCAGCGCCATCTTCTACAAGTCCTGCGTATTGAAGAATTGTTGCGGCTCCCATAGATTCACCATGAATACCAAGTGTAATATTGGTTCCAAAACGGTTTTTTAGCCAGTCAACTACGGATTTCAAATCATGCTTTTCATAGTATCCATAGCTTGTTGTTTTTCCGCCAGTTTTACCATGACGACGATGATCGTAAATGAGGACATTATATCCCCTTTTTAAGAATAAGTTTGCATATTTTACAGAGTTTATTTTATTTACAGTTACACCGTGGCAAAAAACCATAAACTTATTGGAATGACCAGCAGGAATGTAATATCCGTGAAGGTCGTATCCGAATTGTGAAGGGATATGAATTTCTTCTTTATGAAGAGCATCAAAATCCTCTATACGAAAATGTTTTTTCGTTTCTCTTTCGAGTACTTCTTCCTCTGTTTTTTTCTTTAAGTACATCACTTTATTTGTAAAGAAAATCCCAAGGGCAGTTATTGCACCTAGTATAGTAAACAATGCTGCAAAAAAACGTTTCATACTTTACCTCATCCTCCAAATACCGTTACATGTGATACACTTATATTGTATCACAATGATATAAAAGGGGAGAAATAGGAAATGCTGCATATACAAAAAATTACGCCAGCGATGAAAGAAACAATCCGAATGTTCATGTGTAAGAACTGGGGAAGTTCATTGATGGTTTCACGTGGTAAGGGACATCAGTTAGAAGAGTTGCCAGGATTTGTTGCGCTCTCAGATGACAGAATAATCGGAATTATAACGTATGAAGTGACCGGAAATATGTGTGAAATTGTATCGCTAGATAGCTTTGAAGAAAGAAAAGGAATAGGGACGAAACTTGTGGATTGTGTATTACAAGTTGCAGAAGAAGAGCGGTGCAGAGAGGTTTGGCTTATTACAACAAATGATAATATGAATGCGTTACGATTTTACCAAAAACGTAATTTTGTAATGACTAATTTATATGTGAATGCGGTAGAGAAGGCACGAAAAATAAAGAAAGAAATTCCACGTATTGGATATGATAATATCCCAATTTTACATGAAATTCAGTTGGAGTATCATTTAGTCAAATGATGTAACAATTTTCAGAAATGTGAGTTATTAATCTTGACGGATAGTGTAATTTAGGTTACCGTAAAATTGTAATCTATTACCATATTAAGGGGTGACGATGTGGCAACTATACGTGATGTTGCAAAATTGGCAGGTGTTTCAGTCGCAACCGTTTCACGAGTTATTAATGAAAAAGGATACGTTCATGAGGACACAGTAAAACAAGTAAAGGAAGCAATTGAAGAATTACGTTATAGGCCAAACAGTGCAGCGAAGCCACTATTTAAAGAGAATTCAACGATAATTGCATTACTTGTAGATAATTTATGTAACCAATCAAACATCACTTTGCTACATTGTATTGAGGAAATAGCATATAAAGAAGGCTATCAAATCATTATTTGTAATATAGAGAATAAAGATAGATACATACATATGCTGAAGCAAAATAACATTGCAGGTGTTATTTTGACGAGAGCAGTTTTTAAAAGTGTAGGAGAAATTCCATTTCCGTTTGTTGTGATCGATGAGCAACAATCACATAGAAATTATTATGAAAGTGGACAGAGAGCTGTTTCTTTATTAAAAGAGAAAGGGTGTCACTTTCTTGCATATTTCGGTGAGGGAGAAGAAAGTGAAGAAATGGAAGATTATATAGCAGGGTTTTTAGACGCTGTTTGGGATGAAGGAATCTCTTATCGAGAAGAATGTGTACAAGGGTATACAAATAAACAATTTATTACATTATTGCAAAACAATCCGTATATAGATGGAATTGTAACCTCAAGTGATCAGATTGCTATTGAGTTAATTCGGTCAGCGAGATTTCTAAATATACATATACCAGATAAATTAAAAATTGTTGGACCTAATGGGAGCATAGAGTATGAATGGATAGGTTCATCACTACCGGCAATTGAAAGCTATGTCAAAGATAATGGAAAATTAGCTTTTCAACAATTAAAAGGAAAAATAAAAAAGTAAAAGGTGCGTTTTATACGCACCTTTTTATAATGTAATTGCGGCAATAAAGCCAAATATAAGTAACGGTATATTGTAATGTAGAAAAGTGGGTACACATGTATCCCATATATGATGGTGCTGACCATCAGCATTTAAACCGGATGTTGGTCCAAGGGTACTATCCGATGCTGGAGATCCTGCGTCACCTAGTGCTCCGGCTGTACCGATAATTGCAATTGTGGCCATTGGACTAAATCCAAGCTGAATGCAAAGAGGTACAAAAATGGTTGTTAAGATAGGGATGGTTGAAAAGGATGAACCAATTCCCATTGTAACGAGAAGTCCAATAACGAGCATAAGAAATGCAGCGAGTGGTTTGTTATTTCCGATTATATGTGCACTCGTTTGCACCAGAGATTCAACATGTCCTGTTTTTCGAAGAACAGCGCCGAATCCAGCGGCAGCAATCATAACAAAGCCAATAAAGGACATCATACGCATTCCGCTTGTTAATATCGCATCTGCTTCTTTAAGTGGTAGACTGCCACTAACCGATAAGACGATAATACCTGCTAAAGCACCAAAAATCATTGATTCTGTTGTTAATTGAACAGTTAATGTAGCAATGATAGATAATAACCCGAAAGTAATGCTACGTTTTGTATAGGGAACGATTTCATTTTCGGTAGTATGAATTTGTTCTGTTTCATACGTACGAGGTTTTCGGTACGTAATGAATACCGCTACACATAATCCAATAATCATACCAATTGCTGGAATAGTCATTGCTTTTGGAATAAGTGTGACATCAAATGTAAGGCCGCTTTGCGCAGCGTTGGTTTGTAATACGTCATGATAAATTTTTCCGAATCCTGCAGGGATCCACATATAAGGAGTAATCAATCCAAATGTAATAATACATGTGACAAGTCTGCGATCCACTTTCAGCTCATTTAATACTTTTAAAAGTGCTGGAATTAAGATGGGGATGAAAGCAATGTGAACAGGAATCACATTTTGTGAGAAACAAGCCATCGTTAAAATAATGAATAAAATAAGTATTTTAGAATAAACTTGTTTTTTCGTGTCTTGTTCATTGCCAATCCATTTTAATGCAGTTTGAATCATAGCATCTGGAAGTCCTGTTTTGGAAAGGGAAATAGCGAAACCACCAAGCATTGCATAACTTAAAGCGATTGGAGCACTGTTTCCAAGACCAGTTGTAAAAGTGTTAATCGTTTCTGAAATACCGAGTCCGCCGATAATTCCGCCTGTTAAAGCTCCAACAATGATGGCGACAATGACCTGGACACGTAACAAACTAAGCAATAGCATAATTGCTACTGCGACGAGTACAGCGTTCATAATAAATGTAATCTCCCTAAATTTTTATTCTGTTAAGACAAGTAAATATGAAACATTTTGCGATGTTTATACATACTTGCGACATATTATTATAAAATGTTTTCTATGAAATGTAAAAGAGCCTTTTGTTACTAATGCTGAAAAGCTAGCTCTTGTTTAATTGATTGCAAAGAATTAGCGAATAATTCTGGTTCTTCTAAATCAGGAGAATGTGCTGAATTTGGGAACCAAATCATCTTTTTTATAGGCGCTTCAATAATATCGCAATATTCCTGAACGAGTGCATAAGGAGTTTGATAATCATAGCGACCAGAACAAAAATAAACTGGGATAGATAAACTTGAGATAGAAGAAAAGAAATCGATTGTCAGCATTTCTTCCCATAAAACGCCAGATTTTAAATTTCCTGCGAGAAACTTGAACCAATCTAATAGCGTATACTCAGGAGAAAAGAAACCTTTTCGTATGAAAGAAAAGGAAGATCCGTTTTGGATTGCGCCTCCAAATGTGCCAAGCCACTTTCTTTGAATAATGAGACGTCTCGTATCTAAAAATGGTGGTTTGCCTAATTTTAAAAGGGAAGCTAATGCTTTTTTATGATCATGTTTTTTTGCAGAATGAATTAAATGTTGATATAGCAATTCTTCATTTTGTTTCATATGTACAATTTGCCCAATACCGATGTAAGCCTCGATATACTTTGGATATTGATGTGCTATGTTAAGCCCAATAATACTTCCCCAAGAATGACCAGCGAGAAATAGTTTTTGTTTGTTGAACCTTTTAAGTACATATTGAATCACTTCTTTTGCATCGGAAACGAATTGTTCAATTGTGAAATTTGCTCCGAAATCTTTCATTGAAAAGGATTTACCAGCCCCGCGCTGATCCCAATTAATAACAATAAATTGCTTCTCTAATTCTTTTTGAAAATGGCGAATAAATCCGATTTGTGCCATCCCAGGTCCGCCGTGACAGCATAATAAAATAGGTTGCTCTACGTTTTGTCCACGCATAAGGAGAGTTTGTTTTCGATTATTTATCATAACGCTTTCTATCGTAGCGATACTATTAGGAATGAGTTGTTTGTTTTCGTTATAGAACTGAGGGGTGTAGCTACGAAAAAGCATATTGAAAACCTCCTTTTGTGAAATCGTATGAATCGCACAGGCTATTCATTTTGCATATACTGTTAGAAAATCATTGTAACATACCATACTAGTGTCATTTCAACACGGGAGGAGGGAAATTGTGACGATTGGAGAAATTATAGATGGTTTAAACAGACGTGAATCCATCGCTATTATAGCAAAACGTCTTGAAATAAGCCCGTATACATTATCGAAGAAATTAAGATTGATTGGATACGAATATGATGGAGAGCAGAAGAAACGTATTTTTGTAGGAGATGGAGAAGAACCACGTCACTTACAACTCCAAGAAGCGACCGCCCTTCAATATGAGAAAACAGATTATCAATTATTAATTTACGAGCAATTACAAAGCATTTATGAGTTACTAAGAAAAAGAGGCGAAGTAATTGCACCAATTATGAGTAAGAGTACAGAGAAAAAGAGACGAACCTTTTCTATTAATACAGAAATATTAGCAAGATTGGACCTTATATCAGAATCGAAAGGAATTCAAAAGTCTAAACTTGTAGAAGAGGCGTTGCAACAATTTTTACAGCAATATGAAGTTGACAAAACATCACATTTTGATAACTAAAGAAAAGGATACTATGTTCATTGGAAGAACGAGTATCCTTTTTATGATGTATATTACGTATAAAATAGAGGATCAGTACAAATCCTTTATGGCGTGAAAAATAAAATTTATTATTAGAGAAACACTTAATTTACTTTTTGAATTCTTCCATCAATAACTGGCTGAATTGGTTCTTTTAATTGTTTTACGTAATCGACTAACGCTTCAAAGTCGTTTGGACCAGTTTCTGCATTTTTACCATTTTTAAATGATACGAATCCGTCACCGCCAGAAGCTAAGAAGGCATTTGCAACTACGCTATACGTTTTAGATGGAGATAATTCTTCTCCGTTTGTTAAACGTATATTTGTAACTTTTTCACCGTTTGTTTTATTTGCATCCCACGTATATTGAATACCTGAAATTTGAAGCATTCTTGTTGTTCCTTTTTGCCATTGCTGATTTAAAATATCGCGAATGTCTTGACCTGTTAAATCTACTTTAATCAATTGATTTCCAAAAGGTTGAATGCCGTATAACTCACCCCACGTAATATCACCAGCATCTAAGTCATTACGAATGCCACCAGGATTCATGAGGGCGATTTGAGTTTGCATCGTTTGACGCTGAGCATCGGCAACTAAATTTCCAAGAGTGGACTCACCAGCATCATTTTGTTTACGGTCGATAGGTGCTGTAGATTTTCCGACCACTTCATTTACAAGTGGTGCGATTTTTTCTTTATATTGATCTAGTTTTTTCTTTACTTGTTTATCAGGTTCTACACCTTCATGATACGTTGTAACAACTTCAGCTTTTTTCTTTACAATATCCTTTGTTTTACGATCAATTGTTACATCCACGTCTGAGAAAGCCGTTCCGTATGAATTTGCTTGGACAATTAGTTTATTATTTACTGTACCATTTACATACGTATGACTATGTCCACCGAAAATAACATCAACTTCTGGGTCTGTTTCATTTGCAATTCGAGTAAGATCGCCATTTGTTACCCCAGACTCATCGGTTGTTCCACCGACATGAGCAAGAACGACGATCGATTTAACGCCGAGGCGTTTTAATTGTTGTGTTGATTTATTAATTGCTTCTACTTCATCAGTAATTTGTACATTTTTAAGCATCGTAGGCATAACAACATTTGGTGTATCAGTTGTAACAACACCAATGAATCCAACAGGAACACCATCTACCATTTTTACAGTAAATGGTGGTAAAAATAAGCGGCCAGTTGATTTGTTATAGAAGTTAGCAGCTACATAGGGGAAGTTAGCCCCTTTGAAATTCCCTGTTTTTTCATGATATCCACCGTAAATGAGGCGTTTCATTTCATCAATGCCTTCATCAAATTCATGGTTTCCGATTGTACCAACATCAAATTTTAAATCATTTAAAAATTCAATCGTCGGTTCATCTTGTAATAATGCTGAAACTGGTGGACTAGCTCCGACGATATCACCAGCATGTACAAGAAGTGTATTAGGGTTTTGTTTTTTATGTTCTTTTAAATAAGTAGCTAAGTAATCAGCGCCACCAGCTTCTTTATTATTGATTTTTTTAACAGTATCTAGTTGTCCATGGAGATCATTAATACCAAGCATTTGTACGTCTATGTAGCGGTTTTGTTCAGCTGGATTCTGAGATGGGGGAGCGGCAAATACGCTTGAAAAAGTAATGGTGCTTAAAACAGCAACGGCAGGAATAATTTTTTTCCACATAATATAATTCTCCTTTTTTTATAATCTGACATCATACGACATAATTTTAATAGATTAATAGGATTATAGTTACATAAAAATTTAGTCTTTTCGAAAAATTAACATATTTACAAAAAGTGAATAATAGAGTAAAGACCCTTTTTTATTGTCGATTTCATTGTGTATCTACTATAATGGAGAAAAAAGTAAAAGGTGAGTAGCATGAAGAAAAAGAAACAAAGACAAATGCAAAGACAATCACAAGTGAATCAACCAAAGAAAGAAACACTTACATTAGGCGATCAATTAAATGATTCACTCATGCAACAATTAAAGAGTAAGAAGAAAGAGTTGCAAGTGAGGGAAGAGGAAAAAGAGGCAGCTGAACTGGAAAGAAAGCGCCAAGAACAAAAAGAACGTGAAAAGAATAAATCATTTGAAGAACTGCTAAGTGAAAGTAACCTTACTTGGAAAGACTTTAAATAATAAAAAATGATCAGTGCAATACCACTGGTCATTTTTTGACGAGCTTGTAAGAAAAGGGGAGTTAGAATGAGAAAAATTGTCGTTGTTCCACATGAAAACCATTGGAGTGAAAAATTTCAAATGGAGGCTAAAAGATTAAAATCAGCGATGCCAGAAACGGTAAAAATTCATCATATTGGAAGTACGTCAGTTCCCGGACTGGCAGCTAAACCTATTATTGATATGATCATGGAAGTAGAAAATATCGAAAGAGTAGATGGGTGGAATGAACGATTTATAGAGCTTGGTTACATCGTAAAAGGGGAAAATGGTATTTCAAGACGCCGATATTTTATTCATGGAACTGAAGAAAAACGCTCGTATCATTTACACGTGTTTGAAAAAGGAAATCCAGAGATAGTAAGGCATTTAGCATTTCGTGATTATATGATGGCTCATTGTGAAGAAGCAGAGGCATATGCAACCTTAAAGAAAGAATTAGCCGAAAAGTATACATATGATGGCGCGTTATATACGGAAGGAAAAAATGAGTTTGTGCGCAATGTGGATGAAAAAGCGAAAGAATGGAGAAAAAATAACGTGAATGAATGAGTTCACGCTATTTTTTAGCTATATAAAAGTGTTATGTAAACTGTACGTATGTTTTGACTTTTGGGATGAATCTTGTTGAAATAAAATTGTGGCTTATAAAAAATGTAACAATGAAAGGGAGACGACTGTGCATATTCCAACAACTACACTTCATAATGGCGTGAAAATGCCGATGATTGGTCTAGGCGTATATAAAGCGAAAGAAGGAGACGAAGTAAAGCAAGCAGTAAAAACAGCGTTAGAAGTTGGATACCGTTCGATTGATACAGCAACTGTATATGAAAATGAAAGCGGTGTCGGAGAGGCGATACGTGAATCAGGAATTCCAAGAGAAGATATATTTATTACAACAAAAGTATGGAACGACGATCAAGGATATGAGGAGACACTCGAGGCGTTTGAAAAGAGTTTGAAAAAATTACAAATGGACTATGTAGATTTATATTTAATACATTGGCCGGTAAGAGGGAAGTATGTTGATACGTACCGAGCTTTAGAGAAATTGTATGAAGAAGGTAAAGTGCGTGCGATTGGTGTTTCTAATTTTCATAAACATCATTTAGAACTATTATTACCAAATTGCAAAGTGAAGCCGATGGTAAACCAAGTGGAACTTCATCCGATGTTGACGCAATTTGAGTTGCGTAATTTCTGTCAAGGTGAGCAGATTCAAATGGAAGCATGGAGTCCATTAATGAGAGGCGGAGAAGTATTTCAGCACCCGATTATTCAGGCTATTGCTACTAAATATGAAAAAACACCTGCGCAAGTTATATTAAGGTGGGATATTCAAAGCGGGATTGTGACGATTCCTAAATCTGTTACACCATCTCGCATTAAAGAAAACTTTACTATTTTTGATTTTGCACTAAATGAAGAAGAGATACGTCAAATTAACACGTTGAATCGTGATTTACATGTAGGAACGAATCCTGATAAATATGATACGTTATAAAAAAGACTGTCTCCTAATACTGGAGGCAGTCTTCTGTTTTATCGGTAATTCGATATTTTTAACGATGCAAAGCATATGTGTCATATTTAACAATCTTTTGAAGTTGTATATATTCTTCTTTTGTTAAAGGTAACTGTTGGCTAGCTCGTATATTTTCCTGTAATTGTTGAAGCGAGCTTGCACCAGGTATAACAGCTGCAACAGTCTTATTATGTAAGCAATATTGAATAGCTGTTCCTGTTAAAGAGCGTTCTCCAATCATTTCTTTTACACTTGCTAGAGTTGCATGTAATTCATCGTAAGAATAAGAGAGATAATCCTTTTCCTTTACTCTTTCTATCTTTCTTGCATTATTGTCAGTTAAAATTCCTTTTGCAAGTGGCCCGCGGGCAATGACGCTAATTTGGTGTTCATTTAGAAGGGGGAACCATTCTTCTGGACGACGATTTAAAAGGTTATATTCCATTAGTACACTAACGATGTTTGAGCGTTTTGCATATTCACGAACGACATTTGGGCGTATAGAAGAAATACCGTAATGGCGAATAATACCTTCCTTTTTCAATTCTTCAAAAGCTTCAATTGTTTCATCTATTGGATCTTCAATTGTTCCGCCATGAAGTTGGTAAAGGTCAATATAATCAGTTTGAAGTCTACGTAAACTTTCCTTTACTTCAGTCTTTATGTAAGCTTTAGAAGGATCCCAAGACCAGCCATTTTTTTCTTCTGTCCAACGATTTCCAACCTTCGTTGTAAGTACAATTTGGTCTCTTCTTCCCTTCAAGGCTTTTCCAACAAATTCTTCATTTAATCCGTAATCATATAAATCTGCTGTATCAAAAAAATTAATTCCTAAATTGATAGCTTCATCGATAATATGCATAGCTTCTGTTTCAGATGTACCGAGAGACATACAGCCAAGGCCCATTTCTGTAACAAACAAATCTGAGTTTCCTAATTGACGTTTTTTCATAGGTCAACCTCCTTACCTTTATTGTACGAGAGGGAAAAGAGGTTGACAAACGTTTACTTTCCGCTTCGCATTAACTGCCCGTAAAAGCATGATTAATGTTTCACTTTATTTGCTGTAATCCACTCTTGTACAGTTGTATACTCTTTGCTATATTGCTTTAGCTTATGGCGAATTTGCCATGCTTTTCCGACTAAAGTGACGCGATTTGGTAAAATATAAACTTTCATTTCTATCACGCTCCTTTCAATGTGGTAAAATGTATGAGGAAAGAATAGGAAATAGAACAGGGAGATGAAGTAGTATGAGTAATCTTGCAGAGAGAACAGTAAAAACTGAGCCAATTTTTGATGGTAGAGTTATAAAAGTTCGTGTTGATGATGTAGTATTACCAAATGGAGCAATGAGTAAACGTGAAATTGTAAATCACCCTGGTGCAGTTGCTATTATTGCTATTACTGATGAGGGGAAAATTGTGCTTGTTGAGCAGTATCGTAAAGCACTTGAAAAGGCGATTATAGAAATTCCGGCTGGCAAGTTAGAACCTGGTGAAAAACCTGAGGTAACAGCAGTTCGTGAATTAGAAGAGGAAACAGGATATGTATGTGAAAATATGGAGCTCATTACTTCTTTCTATACATCTCCAGGATTCGCAGATGAAATTTTATATGTATATAAAGCGACAGGTTTGACAAGAAAAGAAAATAAAGCTGAGTTAGATGAAGATGAGTTTGTGGAATTAATGGAAGTATCGTTAGAAGAAGCGATTACTCTTATGAAAGATCTTCGTATTCATGATGCGAAGACGATGTTTGCAGTACAATATTTACAACTACAAAAATAAACACTCGCCAAAGGCGAGTGTTTTTTAATTGATTTTTGCATATACACGTGCATCACGTAAGCTACCATCTGGTGCTAGGAAATCATTTTCCATTGTCCCTTCTAGAATGAATTCTAGACGTTCTGCTAAGCTACATGCATTTATATTTGTTGCATCAGTACGAATTTCAATTCTTCTAGCGCCTAGTTTATCAAAGGCGAACTGAATTGCACCTTTAACAGCTTCGGTCATATAGCCTTGTTTTGTATAGGCACTATGTAGCCAGAAGTGAAGTGAAAACTTTGGAATATCCCAGTTTTCAGGCTTTAGTGTAATTGCTCCGATGAATGTACCAGATACTTTATCGTATAAGTGAAAATCAAGTGTTTCACGAAGTAAAAACTGTCCGTGAGCTTCGCGAACAATTTCTTCAGCACTCTCTTCTGTTTCAGCGTTAATTGGTATCCACGGTACTAAGTCTTCTAGAGAAGCTTGGATTGCTTCATATACTTCTGCACCATCACCTGGAAATGGTTTACGAACTTGCAAGCGTTCAGTTTGAAATAATGTTGGAAAATCTAATAATAATGGTTTCAAGAGAAATCCCTCCTATTCTCTACTTTTTAGTTTAGCAAAGTAGAGCGGAATTTCAATGTTAATTCGTCATACTTTTTTCTTTCTTTCATACATTTTTAATAAGAGTGTGAACGGAGGGAAGAAAAATGTGGCGAAAAAATTGGCAAGACCGTGTAATGTCTCACATACAGGAAAACTCTTCATTATATATATTTAACGCTGTTTTATTATTGATGGGAGTAATATTCGGAGCCATTCTCGTGAATAGTTTACAAATCAATCAAAAACAAGATTTATCATTTTATTTACAACGTTTTTTTGGACAAGTCTCTAAAGGAGAATTTGCCATTGCGGGCGAAATGTTTCGAGAAAGTTACTTTTCGCAATTAAAATACATCGGATTTATTTGGATTTTAGGAATTTCAATTATTGGATTACCACTTATTTTTATTTTATTATTTGTAAAAGGAGTTGTCGTTGGATTTACAGTTGGTTTTTTAGTAAGTCAGCATGGATGGAATGGACTATTATTAGCATTTGTATCTGTTTTGCCACAAAATTTAATTATCATTCCAGTCTTTCTCGTTATGACAACCATTGCTGCAAGTTTTTCTTTACGGATGATTAGGCATCAATTTATTAGAAAAATAACCGAGCCACTATTACCATTATTAATCCGTTATACATGCTTCTTTCTCGTAATTGGAGTGGTGTTAGCACTTGCTTCTAGTGTGGAGGCTTACGCATCACCAGTTTTAATGAAAGAAGTCGTTGAGGCTATTAATAAAAAATAAATACTTTTTGAGAATAATTATCAATTTGTTTTTATTGTTTTTTCTTTTGACAGAAGCCCTTCTTCTGATATAATGGTGTAAGAGTGGCGAGGAGGGAGTAGTACCGAATGGAAGAAAGAATTGAACGAATTAAGAAGCAATTACATGCAGCGAGCTACAAATTAACACCGCAACGTGAAGCAACAGTTCGTGTGCTGCTAGAAAATGAAGAAGATCATTTAAGCGCAGAAGATGTTTACCTCCTTGTAAAAGAAAAGTCGCCAGAGATCGGATTAGCAACCGTCTATCGAACTTTAGAACTATTATCTGAGTTAAAAGTTGTCGATAAGATTAACTTCGGAGACGGTGTTTCACGCTATGACTTACGCCAAGAAGGTGCGCAGCGTTTCCACCATCATTTGATTTGTACACAATGTGGTGCTGTACAAGAAATACAAGAAGATTTACTTGGTGAAGTGGAAAGGAAAGTAGAACGAGACTGGAGCTTTAAGGTGAAAGATCATCGTTTAACATTCCATGGGATTTGTAAAAACTGTCAAGAAAATGAAACGGATGAAAAATAACCTTTTCCTATTTATCTAGGAAGAGGTTTTTTATTTGAATAAGGTATAAATTGGTGAAAGCTTGGCATATGTTGTAATAACTTATATTTTGGAGGAATTTACAATGCGCCGAGCTTTAAAATTAACTTTTGATGGAATAAAAGTATTTTTATTATTTACAAGTTGTACGATTTTGTTTTATTTCGCTATACTATGGATAAATGAAGAATATGAAAGCTATCATCGTTATGAAAAACCTAAAGAAGAGACTGTAGAAAAAGTATCAGGGAATGAAGAACCGGCAAAGGATGCTTTCGTAAATAGAATGATGTTTTTCTATGAAAATGGGGAGTAGTGTAGAGTGGAAGATCAATTAAAAGATTTTATTCATTATATGGTTGTCGAAAAAGGATTAGCAAAGAATACAGTAGTATCTTATGAACGGGATTTAAAAAGCTACGTAAAGTATTTGCAAAATGTGGAACAGACGAAAACTTTTCATGAAGTCACCCGTTTACACATTGTTAACTTTTTGCAGTATTTAAAAGAAAACGGAAAATCTTCGAAAACATTGGCGCGTCATATCGCATCAATTCGTTCGTTCCACCAATTTTTACTTCG
Organism: Bacillus sp. 196mf; assembly: GCF_003217275.1. NCBI lineage: Bacteria > Bacillati > Bacillota > Bacilli > Caryophanales > Bacillaceae > Bacillus > Bacillus sp. 196mf. The sequence goes on along the minus strand of NZ_QJTG01000006.1, from coordinate 56,125 downwards.
TGAACGAGCGGTAGAACACGACCCATCCGTACATATTGAAACGCCACAAGGGGAACGGAAATTACCAAAAGTATTATCAGTTGATGAAGTAGAGGCGTTACTTCAAACACCAAAAATGACAAGTGCTTTTGGGATTCGTGATAAGGCGATGCTAGAGTTACTGTATGCGACAGGACTTCGTGTTTCAGAATTGATTGCACTCAATTTAGAAGATGTACATTTAACGATGGGATTTGTTCGTTGCATAGGGAAAGGGAATAAAGAAAGAATTATTCCACTAGGAAGTTTAGCAACGGAAGCGATTCAAAAGTATATTGAAAAAGGAAGAAGAGAATTAATGGGGAAAAAAGTAGTAGATGCACTCTTTTTAAACCATCATGGTAATCGATTATCAAGACAAGGATTTTGGAAAATATTAAAACGATTAGCGAAAGAAGCAAATATTGAAAAAGAGCTTACACCTCATACGTTGCGTCACTCGTTTGCTACGCACTTATTAGAAAATGGAGCAGATTTACGTGCTGTACAAGAAATGCTTGGACATGCAGATATTTCAACGACGCAAATCTATACGCACGTTTCAAAAACTAGATTAAAAGATGTATATAAACAGTTTCATCCGAGAGCATAGTTACTATGCTCTTTTTTTCATAGATTAAGAGGGGAAGAGCGTTTCACAGAAACTTCACAAACATTTCGTATATTGTTTTCAGCAGAAGACTGGAATATTACAATGTATTTCCTCTATACTAAATAAAGTATAAAGGAGGAAATGATGATGAAAAAACTGATTATAACTTTATTTATCGCGATGCTAGCGTTGGCTGGCTGTAATACAAACAAAGAAGAACCGAAAAAAGAACAGAAACTTGAAGCTATAAAAGTAGCAGTCCAAACAAATCCGAAAGAAATTAAACCAGGTGAAAAAACAGAAGTACAAGCACTTGTTACACAAGGAAAAGAAAGAGTAACGGATGCTGATGACGTAAAGTTTGAAATTTGGAAAGATGGCGACGAGAAACACGAGATGTTAGATGGTAAGCATAAAGGAAAAGGTGTTTATGCAGTCGAGAAAACATTTGAAACTGATGGAGTATATCATATTATTCCTCATACAAATGCACGTGAAATGCACGTTATGCCAGAAGTGAAAGTTGCTGTAGGAAATGCGAAAGTAGAAGATGCGAAAAAAGAAAATAGTGATCACAGTGCAGGACATGGAGATCATAAAAGTGACACAATGATCCATCTTATGGCTGGAGACATAAAGGCAAATGCTGAATCTACAATGAAAGTTCATTTAAAGCAAAAAGAAGAAGCATTAACTGGTGCTGAAGTACAACTAGAGATTTGGAAAGATGGTGTTGAAAAACACGAATTTATTCCAGCGAAAGAAGGGAATAAAGGAGAGTATGAAACGAAACATACTTTCAAAGAGAACGGTGCTTACAAAGTGAAAGTACATGTAAGAAAAGGCGAATTGCATGAACATAAAGAAGAAACAATAGAAGTAAAATAAAAAGTAGCTCTTTAGAGCTACTTTTTATTTTTAATATGAAGAAATAAATCATAAAAAAATTAGCACTTCGTTGCAGAATGGATTACAATAGAAGTGTGAAGAAAATGAGAAATTCTACGAAAATGTATTAAAAAGAAAGCGTAAACATGTTATGATATCAGTATCAGATGTCTGACATCTGACTTAGAAAAAACTAGAAATGTTTTTGAATCGTTTCAAGTAAACGAAATAGGTTAGAAAATGATTTAAAGAAGTACTGTTTGACAATGAGAATTCTTTTGGATAACAGTTTCACTTTATAGCGTTTTGAACATACTACAAGAAGTAGAACTGAACTTATAGGAGGTCGCAGTTATGAATAAATATAAACGTATATTCCTAGTCGTAATGGACTCTGTGGGAATCGGTGAAGCACCAGATGCTGAGCAATTTGGTGATTTAGGATCTGACACAATTGGTCACATTGCTGAACATATGAATGGGTTACAAATGCCTAACATGGTGAAATTAGGTCTTGGTAACATTCGAGAAATGAAAGGTATCTCTAAAGTAGAGAAACCACTTGGATATTACACAAAAATGCAAGAGAAATCTACTGGTAAAGATACAATGACAGGTCACTGGGAAATCATGGGCCTTTACATTGATACACCATTCCAAGTGTTCCCAGAAGGATTCCCGAAAGAATTACTTGATGAATTAGAAGAAAAAACAGGCCGTAAAATTATCGGTAATAAGCCAGCTTCTGGAACTGAGATTCTTGATGAACTTGGTCAAGAGCAAATGGAAACAGGCTCTTTAATCGTTTATACTTCTGCTGATAGCGTATTGCAAATTGCAGCACACGAAGAAGTAGTGCCACTTGATGAATTATATAAAATTTGTAAAATTGCACGTGAATTAACATTAGATGAGAAATACATGGTAGGTCGTGTTATTGCTCGTCCATTCGTTGGTGAACCTGGAAACTTTACACGTACACCAAACCGTCATGACTATGCATTAAAACCATTCGGTCGTACAGTAATGAATGAATTAAAAGATAGTGACTACGATGTAATTGCTATCGGTAAAATCTCTGATATTTATGATGGCGAAGGGGTAACTGAATCACTTCGTACGAAGTCTAACATGGATGGAATGGATAAGCTTGTAGATACATTAAATATGGACTTTACAGGTCTTAGCTTCTTAAACTTAGTTGACTTTGATGCATTATTCGGCCACCGCCGTGATCCACAAGGATACGGAGAAGCTCTGCAAGAATATGATGCACGTCTTCCAGAAGTATTCGCAAAACTAAAAGAAGATGATCTATTATTAATTACAGCAGACCACGGTAATGATCCAATTCACCCTGGTACTGACCATACACGTGAATATGTACCATTATTAGCATATAGCCCAAGCATGAAAGAAGGCGGACAAGAGTTACCACTTCGTCAAACATTTGCTGATATTGGTGCAACAGTAGCAGAAAACTTCGGTGTGAAAATGCCAGAATACGGAACAAGCTTCTTAAACGAGCTAAAGAAATAGGGGGATAAACAAATGAATCGTGAACTTATTACAAAATCAGCTTCATACTTAAAAGAGAAATTTCAAGAGACACCACAAGTAGGACTAATCCTTGGATCAGGACTAGGTGTATTAGCAGACGAAATTGAGAACGCAGTAACAGTACCTTACAGTGAAATCCCTGAATTCCCAGTATCAACTGTAGAAGGCCATGCAGGTCAACTAGTATTTGGTACACTTCAAGGTGTAACAGTAGTAGCAATGCAAGGACGTTTCCACTTCTATGAAGGATACGACATGCAAAAAGTAACATTCCCAGTTCGTGTTATGAAAGAACTAGGTGTAGAAACAGTAGTTGTAACAAACGCAGCTGGTGGTGTAAATACATCATTTGAGCCAGGCGATCTTATGTTAATTTCAGACCACATTAACTTCATGGGTACGAATCCATTAATCGGACCGAATGATTCTGAAATGGGCGTACGTTTCCCTGATATGTCTACATCATATACAGTAGAACTTCGCGAAATGGCGAAACAAGTTGCAGCAGACTTAAATATTAAAGTACAAGAAGGTGTATACGTAGGAATGACAGGTCCTGTATATGAAACACCTGCTGAAATTCGTATGCTTCGTACACTTGGCGGAGATGCAGTTGGTATGTCAACAGTACCTGAAGTAATTGTAGCGCGTCATGCTGGTATGAAAGTATTAGGTATTTCTTGTATTTCAAATATGGCAGCTGGTATTTTAGATCAGCCACTTCACCACGATGAAGTAATTGAAACGACAGAACGTGTTAAAGCTAACTTCTTAGCATTAGTAAAAGCAATCGTAAAACAAATGAAGGGGTGACTTCACAATGAGAATGGTGGACCTAATTGCAAAAAAACGTGACGGACATGCATTAACGACAGAAGAAATTAACTTTATTGTTGAAGGATATACAAATGGTGATATTCCTGATTATCAAGTAAGTTCACTTGCAATGGCAATTTTCTTCCAAGATATGAACGATCAAGAGCGTGCTGATTTAACGATGGCAATGGTAAATAGCGGTGATACAATCGACTTATCAGCTATTGAAGGTGTAAAAGTAGATAAGCATTCGACAGGTGGTGTTGGTGATACAACGACACTTGTATTAGGTCCATTAGTAGCTGCTTTAGGTGTACCAGTAGCGAAAATGTCTGGACGCGGTTTAGGACATACTGGTGGTACAATTGATAAATTAGAAGCAGTTCCAGGATTCCATGTGGAAATTGAAAACGATGAATTCATGCGTCTTGTAAATGAAAACAAAATCGCTGTTATCGGCCAAAGTGGTAACTTAACACCTGCTGATAAAAAGTTATATGCACTTCGTGATGTAACAGCAACAGTAAACTCAATTCCGCTTATTGCAAGTTCGATTATGAGTAAAAAAATTGCTGCTGGTGCAGATGCAATTGTTCTTGATGTAAAAACTGGAGCAGGTGCATTTATGAAAACGGATGAAGATGCAAAACGTTTAGCAGAAGCAATGGTACGCATCGGTAATAACGTTGGTCGTAATACGATGGCAGTTATTTCTGATATGAGTCAACCACTCGGTGAAGCTATCGGTAACGCATTAGAAGTACAAGAAGCAATTGATACATTACAAGGTAAAGGGCCGAAAGATTTAGAAGAGCTATGTTTAACACTTGGAAGTCAAATGGTGTACCTTGCTGGACAAGCTTCATCTTTAGAAGATGCACGTGAAAAGCTAATTGAAGTAATGAACAACGGAAAAGCGCTAGAATCATTTAAAACGTTCTTATCAGCGCAAGGCGGCGACGCATCTGTTGTTGATGACCCTTCTAAATTGCCACAAGCACAATTTAAAATTGAAGTGGAAGCGAAAGAAGACGGATATGTATCAGAAATCGTTGCAGACGAAATCGGAACAGCAGCAATGCTTTTAGGAGCAGGACGTGCAACGAAAGAGTCTGAAATTGATTTAGCAGTTGGTCTAATGCTGCGCAAAAAAGTAGGCGATGGCGTGAAGCAAGGTGAATCCCTTGTTACAATTTACGCAAACCGCGAAAATCTTGAAGATGTAAAAGCGAAAATTTATGAGAACATGAAGATCTCTAAAGAACACGTAGATGCACCAACTTTAGTACACGGTATCGTAACGAAGTAATAAAAAAAAGCTGAGGAGATTTCTCCTTGGCTTTTTTTACTATTTTTTGTTTATAATAATAATGGGTGAAATTATGATTAGAATTTGTGCAGTAACAAAAACAGATGAAGTATTATATGATGTTTCTCTAGAAGAAACAAAGAAAGACCATATTGTATGGTATTGGCTAGATTTATATAAGCCAACGAAAGAAGAGTATACATATATTTTGCAAGACCATTTTAAGTTCCATCCCCTTGCAATTGAAGACTGTCTAGAATATGTACAGAGGCCAAAAGTTGATTTTTATGATGGATATAACTTTTTAGTTCTTCACGCGTTTGGAGAAGATGGGCTAGAACCACATGAAATTGATTTGTTTGTTAGTGATCGCTATATTGTTTCTTTCCATTTTTCTCATAATAATGCAATTGAAAGAGTATGGAAAACACTTGGTGAGAAGAGGCGGATTAAGAAAGGGCCTTTACATGTAGCACATACGATCACTGATCAAATTGTAGATGATTATTTCGCACCTGTATATTACATTGAAGACCATTTAAATGCGATTGATGATAATTTAACAGGTGAGACAGCAGGAGCCGTGCTAGAAGAAGTATTTGATATTAGGGCAGATTTATCTAAGTTAAGACGTACAATTATTCCAATGCGTGATTTATTGTATCGTATTTTGAATTCCACTCGTTTTTACGGTATAAGTGATCATGAGATTTATTTTAAAGATATACATGATCATTTACTTAAACTTACGGAAATGATTGAGGCAAGTCGAGAGTTAACGGCGGATATTCGGGATAGTTATTTTTCATTAAACTCACATCATATGAATAACATTATGAAAACATTAACTGTATTCTCGACTATTTTCATGCCATTAACATTTATTGCGGGAGTATATGGAATGAACTTTACGCATATGCCAGAGCTTGGTGGACAATATAGTTATTTTATTTGTCTTCTTCTAATGGCATTAATTGGCGGCGGAATGATGGCCTGGTTTTATAAAAAAGGATGGTTTAAGTAAAAAACACCGAGGATTTCCCCGGTGTTTTTTCTTAACCAATAGCATGTAATACAAACATAGCTAAGAATAAGCATGTAATGATATACATAGATGGTGCGACTTCTTTACGCTTTCCAAGAGCAACTTTTAAGATAGGGTAAGCAATAAATCCGAACGCAATGCCATCAGCGATACTATATGTGAGCGGGATCATGACGATAATTAAGAACGCTGGAAATCCTTCTGAAAAATCGTTCAGAGGAATTTGCTGAATGCTTGTAATCATCAGGCCGCCAATAATAATTAAGATTGGTGCAATGGCACTATCAGGAATTAGTTTGACAAACGGAAGTGCAAACAATGATGCAAAGAATAACAACCCCGTAACGATAGACGTCAGACCTGTCTTTCCGCCTGCAGTAATACCTGCGGCACTCTCTACTGTTGATACGGTAGGGCTTGTGCCAAATAGACCACATGTCATTGCTGAAATTGCATTGGCTTGGTAAGCACGTGGGAATTTACGGTCATCTTCTAATAAACCGTGCAGAAGTCCCATGTTCTCAAAAATAAGCACCATGCTTAAGGAGAATGTTGCAATCCAAAACGGTAAGGAAGAAAGTTTGCCAAATGACATAGCTCCAAAGACATCGCCGTAATTAGCGAATGAGAATGAACTATTTCCGATTTGACTTGTATCAACAAGGCCAAATAGCCATGCAATACCAGTTCCTATTGCAATCGTCCATAAAAAGTTTCCACGTACGTTACGAATAAATAGTACAAGTGCAACGATAAGAGTAAGCACGGTCGCAAGAACGACAGGGTTACTTAATTTACCCATTGCAACAGCAGTATTTGGGTTCGAAACGACTAAACCACCTTTTTGCAATCCGATAAACGCTAAAAATAATCCGATGCCGACAGTAATCGCTTCCTTTAATGACTTTGGAATTGATACTGATAGCACGCGAGCGATTGGTGTAAAAGCGGCAATTGCAAAAATAATACCAGAGATAAAGACAGCAGCCAATGCTTCTTGCCAAGTTAGTCCAAGCGTATGCACAGCTGTGTACGTGAAGAATGCATTTACACCCATACCAGGGACAAGAATAGCAGGTGCATTTGCCCAAAATGCCATGAGTAGACATCCGACAAATGAACTGAAAACAGTTGCTAAAATTCCAGCTTCAAGAGGAATGCCAGCATCGGATAAAATTGACGCATTTACAATCATAATATATACGATCGTGAAAAATGACGTAACTCCAGCTAAAACTTCTTGTTTTGGTGATGTTTCGTGTAAACCTAATTTAAATGTTCTTTCAAGTATTCCTTTCATGTTAAACCTTCTTTTTCATATCCCTCTCCCACCCGTGATATCTCTTTCGTAAGAGCTCACCGTCCTTTATTATATCAGAACATCATGTTTTTACAACAAGGAAAATGATAACGTTTACTTATAAATGAAATTATTTATAAATACGTAAAAATTGCCCGTATTGTTGAAATAATTTCTAATTCTCCCGATTGAATAGGTGGAGCTGCTTGCGCATGTAAAGTAGCATAAGACGTAACCTCCCTTGGTAATTGGGCAGATTCTTCAACGAATGAGAGGGGAACAGGATTAATATTTAAATTATATGTACTCGCAATAGCACGAGCTTTTTCTACTGCCTGGTGCAGAGCTTGAATGAGAGCTTGCTCATAATATTTATTTGGATGAGATACTCGGAAACGTAACCCTTTTGCTACATTTGCGCCATTTGAAACGGCTATATCATATACTTCCCCAGCTTTTTGTACATTTAAAACGGTAATTTCATACAAATGCTCTACACGGTATCCTTGTAGCAATGCTTTATCATTTACATATTCGTATTGAGGAGTAATTGTATAAGAAATCGTCTCTATATCTTTATCGGCAATACCAAGCTGTTTAAGTGCATCCAGCAATTGTTTGGATTGCACTGCATTTTCTTCTTGAGCCTGTTTTACATTTTTATCATCTGTTCGAATGCCGAGTGTTAATATAACAACATTCGGTTTTGCTTTTACAACACCTTCTCCTTGTACAGTAATAGTAGCTTCTTTACCAGTATTAGCAGTGCGTACGTTGTGTAAATAAGGATTCATTCCACCCTGCATTTTCCATCACCATCCTTTTTATATGTATATGTGTGAACAAAAAAGAAATTTATATGAAAAAAGTTACATAAATGAGAATGTTGAGGAAAGAAAGCATATACAACATAGGTATTTATAGATTATAATATGTGTAAATATGATAAAAAAGGGACGAGGCTATTGAACGAAAAAAGAGAAACGCTGATTTTAGATTTATCTGCATCATTTCGAAAAATGATACGTTTATTACAAAATGATATTAATACACGTTTTGCAGAACATATGCCATATAATGAATTTTCTGTATTACGTGCGTTATTTTTAAACAGTCCACAGATGGCTTCGCAAATTGCGAGTGAAGTAAACGTAACCTCCAGTCATATTACAGCTGTTACAGATCGTCTCGTACGAAAAGGATTAGTAGAAAGAAAACGTTCTAATTCAGATCGTCGAATCGTGTACTTAGAAATTACAGAGCACGGAAGAGAAGTAACTGAAAAACTTGAAGCTGTGCGTAAAGAATATTATAAAGAGAGATTTAAAGGTTGGAGCGACCAAGAAATAGAAATGGTCTTAGAACTATTTGGCCGCGTATTATAATAAATGAGGATAGGAAGCGAAAGCATTCCTATCCTTTTTCTTTTGAATAAAAATATTTTGAAACTCCGATACTTTAATTAAAAGATCGGAGGAAAGATTATGAAATATATTGCTGCACTTACCATTTTATTTGGTAGTTTTTTCTGTTTTCAAACATTCACGTACGCAGATACGCCTATCCAAGTGGTGCGAAAAGAAGTGAAGTACATCGAAAACGATAATACAGTCTTATATTCGAAATTATGGGTTCGTTCTATGCAAAACGCAGTATTATTCCACCATAGCGATAATATTCGTAATCGGGACACATTACGTAATGTAACAAGTTCATCGCTTGTTAAAGCGAAGCAACTATCTTTTCAGAAAGCGACCCTCTATATACCGAGATTATCGCAATACGTATCAAAAATAGGAAAAGAAAATATTCAAGTGTACTACATTGCGATTCACTATAATGTGAAAAAAGAAAATGCATATCAACTAGATGGCATGAATTATTTTCTACAAGTATTCGTAAAAGAGCGTGGGGAATGGAAAATTGCTGAAAGTATAGTTGCCCCGACAGAGCAAATTGTGCAAAATGGTGATGGATTTGGGATGAAAGAAGAGATGGTGTATGGGGATAGGAGAGAAAATGTGAAATAACCTCCTTTTAAAGGAGGTTATTTCACACGCCAAGAAAATTTAAATTTTAATAAGCGAGATAATAGTAGGTAGACTATCGTACTGGTCCCTATAAAACCAATATAATAATTTACGATAGAACGACTTCCTCCCGCTGCCATTCCTCCAAACATTCCAATAAAGATTACACAACATATCATACATAGTGTTTTGAGCTTCGGATATAATAGAAAGTTTCCATTTTGTTCATTAGGTGATCTTGTATATAAGTACATTCCTAAAGGTAATAGAATAAGTATATTTGCGATTGGACCGATAAGTTTCGTTGCTGAAGGAATATACGTAAAATTAGGTTCATCATGACGTACGCCTTGTTCATCAGTATAAGCACGTTGAGGATCGTAATTAAAATTAATATTGAATCCACGAATGGGCGCTAAAATACTCGCTTTTTCTATTACTGAACCGTAACGATCTACATTCTCCTCCGTATAGACGGGATGATTAGAAATAAGTCCAACCGTATGAATAGAAATAGCGCCGGCAATTAGAGTCGGCAAAATAAAAGGGAATCCAAGTATAGCGACACTGAAGAATCCTTGTGAAATCATATTACCAGCAATTGTTCCTATGCATAATGCAACTGTATAGATAGCAATTAAGACGATAACCATGTATAAGAAGTAGGTATGAAATGGTGAAAATATTTGATACTTATTATGAAAAGTTGTCTTTTTCATAATAGCAAAAAGTCCCCAATTCAATATAACGATAGCTACAATATTACACACACCAAAAAGCCATTTTGTCATGAAGAGATGTTTCCGTTTAAATGGCATAGACCATAGAATGTCACTGGATTGATTTTGACGCTCCCATCCAATAAGGATACAGGCTAATGCAATAAGGAGTGTTCCTTGAACTATGATAGCATCGGGAAGTGAAAGGTGATAATTGTATCGGTATATATATTTCCATTCATTATTTTCATGAAAATATTTTAGTTGCTCGGCAGATGCTAAATAGTATTTATATGATAGTACATAAAAACTTACTAACCAAAATAGCCAAACAATATATTTACTTTGCTTGTAGGTATGCACCCATAATGCTTTTTGAAACATAGGATCTCTCCTTTAAAGAACTTTATAGTTTGTAAGACGTGATAATATAAAATAAGTGACGATTCCAAATAAAAAGAACCCAACATAGTAACTAAATAATAAATCAAAACGCTTTAACATTTGCCCACCTATTAATGCAACATAAAAGGTAGTACCCCATATCCAAATTGAGTTGTATTTTGGGAAAAGGAAAATTTTCTTATTATGTTCATTAGGTGATCGTGCATAAAGAAACATACCAATTAGTAAGCTGGAAATAGTATAGAAGATAGGAACAAGTATTACTTTTGCAGAGTAGTAACTATGAAAGGTGGGTCCCCTTTGTATTACTTTTCCATGATCTTCATCTGATTGGGCAGTAGGATGGTAATTATAACTAATTGAAAAGTTTAATATAGCGCTTGAAATGTTGGTTTTTCTATTGAATTCATAAACGTTTTTGAAATTCGTATAACTTGTATTCCCCTGTATTGCCTCAGTGTGAGCTGTAAAGAAAAGAAGTAAGAGTGAAAAGATTCCCATTCCCATGATGCAAAAAGTAATGCTAAAGATGCTTTGTGAAATAATACTGCCAGTAAATGTACCGATACATAAAGAGACAGTATAGATCGCTATATATGTAAAAATTGCATACAGGAAATATCGATGAAACGGTTCGAAAGATTGATATTCAAAGTGAATCGTAGATTTATAAATAAAATACATAAGACCCCAATTGATTAGAAGTGATAGTACAATGAAAAATCCACCGAAAACCCATTTCGACAAGAACATATCACGTCTTTTAAATGGAAACGTCATAAGTGAATTTCCATTTTGATTACTTCGCTCCCAGCCAATTAATATACAGGCTAGGATAATTGTAATAACACCTAACCAAAAGCTATTAGAGGAATAAAAAGAATAATGATAGTAGAATTTTTCTTCACCCAATCTTTCTGGATGGAGAAAGAGAGACTGTTGTTCTTCTGCTGTTTGATAGTATTCAAAAGATAAACAATAAAGTGAACTGAAGAGAAAAAGCAACGCAGCATATTTCCCGCACTTCCAATTCCACATCCACAACGCTTTATGAAACATACCCATCCTCCTCCAGTGTCGTAACGAAGACATCTTCAAGTGACATTGTTAATTCTTCAATGAGTATAGGTTGTTCTTTATAAAACTTCTCAAGCGTTACAGCTACATTTCCTTCAATTAAAATCGTATATACTTTTCCCGTTTGATTTAATATTTTAATATTGCTTAAGTTTTCTAGTTTTTGAGGTAATGATCGTTCATAAGCAACTTGAATTTTAGCAAATTGTGATTTTGCATCGTCTAGTGATGTAATAGAAGATACGGTATGTCCTTTTAATATGATGATTGTATCTGCAATTTGTTCAACTTCATCTAAATGATGGGTAGATATGAAAATGGTAATCTCTTTTTCTGCAACTTCTCCAACGAGAAACTGTAAAATCTGTCTTTTAACGATAGGATCAAGTCCGTTTGTTGGTTCATCTAAAATAATATATTCTGCCTGTGCAGCAACAGCTAAAATGATGGCAAGCAGTGCCTTCATTCCTTTTGAATAACTACGAATTCGTTTGTTTGGTAAGTTGAAACGTTCTAGTAGTTCGTAGAAATATGGTTCATCAAATGCGGTATAAACTGCTTTATAAAACTTCACGATTTCTTTTACTGTATAACCGTTCAGTATGTTAGTAGAATCCGGGACATATACGATTTTTTGTTTCGTTTCAGGATTCTTATGAATGTCGATATCCTCATATGTAACAGTTCCCTCATCTGGGTCTAAAATGCCGACCATCGTTCGTAATAAAGTTGTTTTCCCCGCACCATTTCTTCCAAGTAATCCGACGATACTACCTTTTTGTAATGTGAAAGAAACATCGTCTAAAATTGTTTGATTATCAATTGTTTTCTTCAAGCTTGTCACTTTCAACATCCGTATTCCCTCCAATCTCTTTATAGTATGAATCTATCCAATCATGAATTTTATCTTTCGTAATACCAAGATAAGAGGCTTCTAATAGTAATTGATGAAATTGCTTTTCAACCATAGCGATTTTCCTTTCGTCTAATGTTGGGGTAATCGATTGGGATACAAATGTTCCTTTTCCTCGTAACGTTTCAATAATTCCTTGTCGCTCTAACTCTTGATACGCTTTACTCACTGTATTTGGATTTATAACGAGTAAAGAAGCGAGTTCGCGTACAGAAGGAAGTTTATCACTTGGAGCCAACATGTTTTTCAATACGAGTTCTTTTATATTTTGAACAATTTGTTCCCATATCGGAGTGTTGCTTCTTGGGTCAAGTTGAATATGCAAGAGCAATGTCTCCTTCCTCATATGTATTAAGTGTACTACTATGCGTAATACACTTAATACAATATAAGGGGCGAATGTATTTGTCAACTGAAAATAATAGAAAAAATTGGTATTAAAAAAAGGAGAATTGGAAAAAATAGGTCTGATATAGAATGGAGGGTTAGTCATGAAGCGAGTTTTTGGAATACTTGTTTGTTTCATGTTATTGCTTTCTGGAACTTCAGTGAGTTTTGCGCAATCTGAAAAAACGAAGCAGGAGAAAACAGAAGAAACAACGCCGAAGTTAGCGGAACAAGCGTCGTCAGCAATCGTAATTGAGCAAGATACAGGTAAAGTTTTATTTGATAAAAACCCAAATGAAAAATTACCACCTGCTAGTATGACAAAGATTATGACAATGCTTTTAATTATGGAACAAGTTGAAAAAGGAAAACTAAAACTGACCGATAAAGTTAGAGCAAGCGAACATGCAGCTTCAATGGGTGGATCGCAAATCTTTTTAGAACCTGGGGAAGAGATGACTGTAAATGAGATGTTAAAGGGTATTGCAATTGCATCTGGAAATGACGCATCTGTTGCAGTAGCCGAGCACATCGCAGGTTCAGAAGAAGGATTTGTAAATATGATGAACAAAAAGGCGAAAGATTTAGGGCTGAAAAATACACATTTTCAAAACCCAACAGGTCTTCCGGCCAAAGACCATTATTCGACAGCAAATGATATGGCTATAATGGCGAGAGAATTGATGAAGTATCCACTTATTCGTAAATACACAGGTAAGTACGAAGATTATTTACGTGAAGATACGGATAAAAAGTTTTGGCTCGTTAATACGAATAAACTAGTACGTTTTTATCCTGGCGTAGATGGAGTAAAAACAGGTTTTACGACAGAAGCGAAATATTGTTTAACAGCATCGGCTGAAAAAAATGGTATGCGTGTCATTTCAGTTGTCATGGGAGCACCAACATCAAAAGAACGGAACAACCAAGTGACAAAGCTTCTTGACTATGCATTTGGACAATATATGACAAAGAAATTGTATACGCGCGGCGAAAAAATTAAGACAGTTCAAGTAGGAAAAGGGAAAAAAGAAAAAGTAGATTTAGTTGCGTCAGATAATGTTTCTCTTCTTATGAAGAAGGGCGAGAATATGGACAAGGTAAAACAAGAAGTAATTGCTGAAAAGAAAGTAAAAGCACCGATTAAAAAAGGTGACGCGCTTGGCACCCTTGTTATAAAAAAAGATAAAGATGTTTTATTAAAACAAACAATTATAGCAAAAGAAGATGTTGCTGCAGCGAGCTGGTGGGAGTTATTTAAAAGAAGTTTTGGGATGTTTTCAACATCAAAATAGCGGCAAATATTTTGCCGCTTTTCTATTCGTATGTAAGTGAATAATGCTGAAAGGTTTCACTTTATGACGAAATAGTTCTTCTTTTGTCAGCAGGAAGGATTCTTATTTTATATCACGAAAATCTTTATGTATGTGAATAAGTAAAGTTTGAGCATAAGGAGGAAATCGTGTGAGTCTTTCCATGCAATTAGAAGTAAAACGTGACGTCCTATGTGTGAGACTAGAGGGTGAATTAGATCATCATACGGCTGAAGAGTTGCGAACGAAAGTAACAGATATGATTGAGACACATGGTGTTCATCATATTGTTTTGAGCCTAGAGAACTTATCGTTTATGGATAGTTCTGGTCTAGGTGTTATATTAGGCCGATATAAACACGTAAAGGGATTAGGTGGAGAAATGGTTGTTTGTGCAATTTCACCGCCTGTTAAGCGTTTATTTGAAATGTCGGGCTTATTCAAAATCGTTCGCTTAGAAGAAAGTGAAGCGCACGCGCTCGCGACGTTGGGGGTGGCATAGATGAGAAATGAAATGAACCTTCAATTTTCAGCATTAAGTCAAAATGAATCATTCGCTCGCGTTACAGTGGCGGCTTTCATTGCACAACTAGATCCAACGATGGAAGAATTAACGGAGATTAAAACAGTTGTGTCAGAAGCGGTTACAAATGCAATTATTCATGGATACGAAGGAAATGCAGAAGGTATTGTTTATATTTCTGTAATTTTGGAAGAAGCAATGGTGAAACTCACGATTCGAGATGAAGGGATTGGAATCTTTAACTTAGATGAAGCGAGACAACCCCTTTTTACAACTAAACCTGAATTAGAGCGTTCCGGAATGGGATTTACTATCATGGAAAATTTTATGGATGAAGTAGAAGTTATTTCAAACGAATCTTTCGGGACAACAATCCATTTGACAAAATACTTATCAAATAGTAACGCTCTATGCAATTAAGGAGAATAGCCTATGGACATAGAGGTCAAAAATGAGAAGAAGAAACCTCAGTTAAAGGACCACGAGCTAAAAGCGTTAATTCAAAAAAGTCAAGATGGAGATCAACAAGCGAGAGATACAATCGTTCAAAGTAATATGCGCCTCGTTTGGTCGGTTGTACAGCGGTTTCTTAATCGAGGATACGAACCAGACGACCTATTTCAAATTGGATGTATTGGGCTCTTGAAATCGGTAGATAAATTTGATTTATCTTTCGACGTGAAATTTTCAACATATGCAGTTCCAATGATTATTGGTGAAATACAACGTTTCTTACGCGATGATGGATCAGTGAAAGTTAGTAGGTCTTTAAAAGAAACAGGAAACAAAATTCGAAAGATGAGAGATGAGCTTTCCAAAGAATTCGGAAGGGCTCCAACGATTAATGAAGTGGCAGAGGCACTAGAACTAACGCCAGAGGAAGTTGTTCTAGCACAAGAAGCGAGCCGGGCCCCTTCATCTATACATGAAACTGTATATGAAAACGATGGAGATCCAATCACTATTTTAGATCAAATTGCAGATCAATCTGAAACGAAATGGTTCGATAAAATTGCTTTAAAAGAAGCGATTAGAGAACTAGATGAACGAGAGCGCTTAATTGTATACTTGCGTTACTATAAAGATCAAACACAGTCAGAAGTAGCCGAGCGCATAGGCATTTCGCAAGTACAAGTTTCAAGACTTGAAAAGAAAATATTAAAACAGATGAAAGATCGAATAGATGAATAATTGTCTATTCGATCTTTTTATGCCGTTAATAGGAGAGAGATGTTAATTTTCGCAAAAATTAACAGAATTTATTGATAATTTAGTCAATTTAAAATATAATCCAAGTATGAACTTGTCATAAAGGGGGAAGGAAACATGGAAACGAGGCAACAATGGGGAACGAGGGCTGGCTTTATTTTCGCAGCGGTCGGATCTGCCGTTGGATTAGGAAACATATGGCGTTTTCCTTATACAGCGTATGAAAATGGAGGAGGAGCATTCTTTTTACCGTATTTATTTGCATTATTAACGACTGGTATTTCATTGTTAGCGTTTGAGTTTGCCCTTGGTCATCGTCATCGTGGCTCAGCACCACTTACATTTTTCCGTATTAGCCCGCGTGCAGAATTTATTGGATGGTGGCAAATGTGCGTAACATTTATCGTTTCAACATATTATGCAGTGATTATTGCTTGGTCTATATCGTATACATACTTTGCAATTACTGGAGCATGGGGAAAAGACACGCAATCATTTTTATTTAAAGAGTACTTACATGTTGCAGATAAGCCAGGACAATTTGGAGGACTTGTACCAGAAGTATTAATTCCGTTAGCTCTCGTTTGGATTATTGTGCTTGGCGTTGCATTTAAAGGAGTTAAAAAAGGAATCGAAGTTGTTAACCGTATATTTATTCCTTTATTAGTTGTTATGTTCCTTATTATCGTTGTTCGTGCAGTGACGATGGAAGGTGCTATGCAAGGACTAGATGCATTCTTTAAACCAGATTGGAGTCGTATTTTTGATGGGAAAGTATGGCTTGCTGCTTACGGTCAAATATTCTTTAGTTTATCTTTAGCATTTGGAATTATGATTACGTATTCTAGTTATTTACCGAAAAACTCGGATACAACAAATAATGCCTTTATTACTGGATTTGCAAACTCAGGATTTGAATTATTAGCAGGTATTGGGGTCTTTGCAGCTCTTGGATTTATGGCAAATAATATGGGAGTACCGGTTGATAAAGTAGCAAGTGCTGGCGTTGGGCTTGCGTTCGTAGTATTTCCCAAAATTATTAATGAATTGCCGATGTCACCGTTGTTTGGTGTTTTATTTTTCTTATCGTTAACGGTTGCTGGAATTACATCACTTATTTCACTCGCGGAAGTATGCTTTGCCGCTGTATCTGAAAAATTCAGTTTAAGTCGGGAAAAAACTATTGGAATTATGGGAACCCTTCTCGTGTTAGTTTCTCTTGTTTTTGCAACACGTGGTGGACTTATGTTCTTAGATGTTGTCGACTATTTCGCTAATAATTTCGGATTAATTACAATTGCACTTGCGGAAGTAGTTACGATAGGGCTCATTTTACGCCGTTTACCAGTTTATCAAAATCATGCAAACTTTGTATCTGATATTAAATTAGGAACGTTTTGGAGAGTGAGTTTACTCGTTATTACTCCGCTTATGTTAGGCTATATGCTAATTGATGGTACAATCCAAAATATTAAAAAGAACTACGGAGATTATCCGACTGAGTTTGTTGTAACGTATGGTTGGTCGATAGCAGCAGCATTCCTCATAGTTGCAATAATCATTGGCCTGAAAAAATGGGATGCACAAATTCATTCGGATTCTGCCAAGCTTGAAAAAGAATGGAAAGATCGAGGTGTTTCATAATGAGTGGATCAGCGATTATGATGATGGTTATTGGAATAGTAGTCATTTGGGGAGGGCTTGCATTAAGTATTGCAAACTTATTTAAGAAAAAGGCATAAGTAAAAAACATCTGTACCAAAATGGTGCAGATGTTTTTTTATGAAAAAATTGTATTAGAAAAAAATTCAATAACCATACTACAACTACGAGGAAGAGTGAAGGGGTGAATGAAAGTTGGAACAAACGATTTATATTAAAATGCGCAATCGTTTAAAAGTTTCTCCTACTTATGAAGTAAAGCTGGGCGATGTTGCTCAACTTGCCGGAGATTCTTCCGTAGTTGAGTTGTTACAAAATGAGATAGTTTACAAAATAACAGCGCATGATAAGACGCATGTTGTAATTGATGTTATGAAAGTAATTGAGATTATTCAACAGAAAGCATCTCACGTACAAATTAATTTACTCGGTTCCGGACAAACTCTTGTTGAAATTATATATGAAAAAAAGAAGGCACACCCAATTTTTTTCGGGCTTGTATGGCTGTTACTGTTCATTGGAGCGGCCCTTGCAATCATTTATTTCCATGAAGATGTAAGTATGCAACAAGTACATCAACGGTTATATTACATGATTACTGGAGAATTCAATGCACAACCACTTTTATTTCAAATTCCTTATTCTTTAGGTCTTGGTTTAGGGATGGTTCTATTCTTTAATCATGTATTTCAAAAACGAATTAATGAAGAGCCGAGTCCGTTAGAAGTTGAGATGTTTCAATACCAACAGTCACTTGATCAGTATGTAATCGTTAATGAAAACAAGGATAATATGAAACAACTTGCCGATGATTGAGTCTGGGTTTGTTATTTTAATTGGTTTAGCTGGAGGGATAGCGGTAGGTAGTGGATATGTCGCATTTTTAGCTGTACTTGGTATAATCCCCCGTTTAGCCCAATTAACGAGAAGTGGAAAGCATATTCAATATTTTGAGTGGGCAGTCATTGCAGGTACTTTAACAGGGGCTTGGTGCAGTTTGAAAAACATTACACTTCAAACGTCGCAATATTGGCTCGTTATATTAGGGCTATTTTGTGGTACGTTCATTGGAATGCTCGCTGCGGCATTAACAGAGGTGTTAAATGTTCTACCTATTTTAGCTAAACGAGTAGGGGTAGAGGGGAAGATTATTGTTTTACTCGTTGCTCTTGTACTTGGGAAAGTAATAGGGTCGTTGTTTCACTGGATTTATTTCGTAAAGTAGGAGGCAATATATAAATGACAAGTCAGAAGTTGAAGGATGATTACATAAATAAAGTGAAGGAGTATCATCCAAAGCCAAACTATTTACTAAATTGTATCAAAGCATTTCTTGTAGGTGGACTCATTTGTACAGTTGGAGAAGTATTGATGAAATTTTATATACATTATTTTCACTTCAGTGAACAAGAGGCAGGAAACCCAACTGTTGCAACGCTTGTTTTATTATCCGCGATTTTAACGGGGTGTGGTGTATATGATAAAATCGGTCAATTTGCTGGAGCAGGATCAGCGGTACCGGTAACAGGATTTGCAAATTCTATGGCAAGCGCTGCTTTAGAACATAAGAGTGAAGGGATTGTTCTAGGGATTGCGACAAATATGTTTAAACTGGCAGGAAGTGTGATTGTATTTGGGGTTGTTGGTGCATATATCATTGGGTTAATAAGGTATACCTTTAAAATTTTTATGTCTTAAAGGAGGGGCTAGTATGAGGTTGACCGGAAAACAAACGTGGGTATTTCAAAACGATATATATGTGAATGCAACGGGTACTGCTGTCGGTCCGAAAGAAGCTGAGGGCCCTCTTGGAAAAGATTTTGATATTTCATATGATGACTTGCATTGTGGAGAGGAAAATTGGGAGCTCGCCGAACGAAGATTAATGTCAGACTCAATTCAACAAGCAGTGCAAAAAGGGAATATAAAAACATCGCAAATTGATTTCTTTTTAGCGGGAGATTTATTAAATCAAACAGTGACAGCAAATTATGTTGCGCGTCAGTGGGGCATTCCTTTTTTAGGAATGTTTAGCGCCTGTGCGACGTCTATGGAGACTTTAGCAGTTGGCTCAGCTTTTATAGACGGTGGATTTGCAAATCGTGTCTTAGCTACAGTAAGTAGTCATAATGCAACGGCTGAAAGACAATTTCGCTATCCAACAGAGTACGGTGGGCAAAAACCAGGGACAGCAAATTCAACTGTGACTGGTGCAGGATCTATATTAATTAGCAATGAAAAAAGTGCAATTAAAATTACGGCGGCTACAATCGGAAAAGTGCAAGATTTAGGAATCACAAATCCTTTGGATATGGGGGCAGCGATGGCTCCAGCAGCAGCTCATACAATTCAACAGCATTTTGAAGATTTAAGAAGAAGTGCCGATGACTATGATTTGATTGTTACGGGTGATTTATCAGCTGTTGGGACACCGATTGCAAAACAACTTATACTTGAGGAAGGTTACGATCTTGGACATATATACAATGATTGCGGATTAATGATTTATGAATCAAGTCAAGAAGAAGTATTTGCAGGTGGTAGTGGTTGCGCTTGTTCAGCAGTTGTCACATATGGCCATTTATTACACGAGATGCAAAAAGGGAATTTACAACGAATTTTTGTCGTTGCCACTGGCGCATTATTAAGCCCGATAATGATGCAACAGAAAGAAACGATTCCAACAATTGCACATGGTGTCGTATTTGAGAGAGTTAAAGGAGAGTGAATTGTGGATTTTATATATGCATTTCTTGTAGGTGGAGCTATTTGTGTAATTGGGCAACTATTGTTAGATTTCGCAAAGTTAACACCAGCTCATTTAATGGCAACTTTTGTAGTCATCGGAGCAATTTTAGATGGATTTGGATTGTACGATAAACTAATAAAGTTTGCAGGTGCTGGAGCAACAGTCCCTATTACAAGTTTTGGACATTCACTATTGCACGGAGCAATGCATGCAGCAGAAAAACATGGATATTTAGGAATTGGTATTGGCATGTTTAGTTTAACGTCTGCGGGCATTTCCGCAGCGATATTGTTTTCGTTTTTTATAGCACTTATATGTAAACCGAAAGGATAAATCAAATGAGACGAAGGGTTGTTTTGGTCACAGATGGAGATGAATATGCAAAGCGGACAATTGAGCTTTTAACAAAGGAATTTGGGGGAAGGTGTATTTCAGCATCACAAAGTAATCCAACCAAATTGACAGGGAAAAAAGTTGTTGAGCTTATTATGCAAACGCCATATGACCCTGTATTTGTCATGTTTGATGACAGTGGATTTATTGGAGAAGGATCTGGTGAAAAGGCTTTAAAATATGTAGCTACCCATAAACAAATTGATGTGCTCGGTATTTTAGCGGTAGCGTCTAATACGCATCATTGGGAATGGGCACGTGTAGATGTAAGTGTAGATCGGAACGGAAATTTAACCGAATACGGTGTTGATAAATTTGGACTTCCAGATGGTGAAATTGGCAGAATTAGCGGAGATACAATTTATTGTTTAGATGACTTGAATGTTCCTGTCATCGTTGGAGTCGGTGACATTGGTAAGATGTGCGGGAATGATGAATGGGAGAGGGGATCACCTATTACTAGAAAAGCGATTCAATTAATTTTGGAAAGGAGTGGTTTTTATGACGAAGCCTAAAAAAGTGGATATCCCTATATCAACTTTCATAAGTGATAATGAAAATTATTTAAAGCAGACAGTTGGACTAGGCGTTACATACGATGTTGGCATTCGTAAATTTCAAATTTTGAATAAAGAAATCGGTGTGTTATTTGTAAACGGACTTTGTGATACAAATTATATTATCCCTATTTTAGAAGAAGCGGTGGATACAAATGAGATAAGGGATGTAGAAGAAGATACAGTGAAGCTTTTAGAGAATCGCTTAATCCATCAACAAGTAAGCAAAGTGAAAACGATGGATGAGGTAATGCTCCAAGTATTATCAGGGCTCATTGTGATATTTGTGGAAGGTGAAACGGAAGCGTTCGCGATTGATGTTCGTAGTTATCCAGGGCGAACACCGACAGAACCAGATACCGAAAAGGTAGTACGCGGTGCGAGGGATGGATTTGTTGAAAATATCGTTGTAAATACAGCGTTAATTCGTAGGAGAATTCGAGATCCACGACTTCGAAATGAAATGGTTCGAGTAGGAGATAGATCACAAACGGATATTTGTATTACATACGTTCAAGATGTTGCAAATCCAGATTTAGTAAAGATTATAAAACAAGAATTAAATAACATTGATGTAGATGGAATTACGATGGCGGATAAAACAGTAGAAGAATTTGTTGTAAAGCAAAGCTATAACCCATTCCCGCTTATTCGATATACAGAAAGGCCAGATGTAGCAGCAAATCATCTACTAGAAGGACATGTGTTAGTACTTGTTGACACATCGCCAAGTGCCATGATTACACCGACAACATATTTTCACCATTTACAGCATGCAGAAGAGTTTAGACAAAATCCAGCTGTCGGTACATTTTTACGCTGGGTGCGCTTTTTAGGTGTTATATTCTCGTTATTTTTATTACCATTTTGGTTAGTGTTTGTATTTGATCCAACTCTTTTACCAGCAAATCTTGCTTTTATTGGACCGACTAAGATGACGCATTTACCAATCCTATTACAGGTGTTAATGGCAGAGGTCGGACTTGAGTTTTTAAGGATGGCTGCTATTCATACTCCAACCCCATTATCGTCTGCAGCAGGGTTGATTTCCGCCATATTAATTGGTCAAATTGCAATTGATGTAGGTTTGTTTGTGCCAGAAGTAATTTTGTATGTAGCGGTTTCGATGATTGGTGCATATGCAACACCGAGTTATGAATTAGGATTAGGAAATAAGGTTGGGAAATTGTTTGTTATTATTTTAACAGGTCTCTTCCATGAGATGGGATTTGTAATTGGTATGACGATATTAATTTTATTTTTAACGTCTATAAAAAGTTTACAAACACCTTATTTATGGCCGTTTTTACCATTTGATTGGGGCGCGTTAACAAAAATTTTACTCCGCCCAACGATGTCTAGTTTAAAAGTACGACCAAGTATTGTAAGACCTCAAAATGTAAAAAGACAAAAATAAACGGGATTATACACCCGTTTATTTTTTTAGTAAAAATTTATTGTTTTTTAACAAAAATCAAACATTTTTTGTGTACACTTAGAGTAGATATTGTGTATGGAAGGGGAAGAGGACATGATTAAATTATTTGTAAGTGATTTAGATGACACGCTCGTTTACGATGTGAATCATATGCAAAAAGAAGATGAACGTGCGCTGTGTTGGTTAGCTGAGAAAGGGACAAATATTTGTTTTGCCTCTGGCCGCTTTACACACAGAATTGATGAAGTTGTAAAAAGGTTTTCATTCCCATATTACACAACTGGCTTAAATGGAGCGACAATGTTACTTCCAGATGGGAATTTATTTCATGAATCGAGTTTTGAAAATACGGTTGCCCAGGAAATATATCGATATATACATAAAAAAGGACTAGCGGATATTGTTTGTGCAAATGAGCAACGATATACAAAAAGGAAAAATGAACATCACCATAATTTTGAAGCGTATATGGGCGTGCATATCGCTGAAATTGAAGCGTTAGAAGAAGAGTTTGGTAAGACTGTACACCCTGCAAAATTGTTTGTTTTTGGAGAAGAAGAGAAAATTGTGACGTTAGATCAAGAGCTACGAGATATGTTTCAAGGCGAAGCGGAAGTTTTTATATCAGGTAAACGCTATGTTGATATTATGCCAAGAGGCGTGAGTAAGGGGAGTGCTCTAAAGCGACTAATGGACCATTTGCAAATTGAAGCAAATGAAGTTGCTTGTATTGGAGATTCCTTCAATGATATTTCTATGTTTGAAGTAACCCCGCATTCATTTACTCTTCATCATGCCCATCCATATGTAAAGGAGAAAGCAAATCATATAGTGCGTTCGGTTGAAGAGGCTGTTATGAAATTACCGTTACTTGTATAAAAAAGAAGCCCGTCACTGGCGGGCTTCTTTTTTACTTGAATAAAGATTTAACAAAATCAATGATACTTGAGAAGAAATCTTTCACTTTATCTAGAAAACTTTGTCCTTCTTCAGATCCTAAAAAGGCAGAAACGTGTTCTTTTGCTTTGTTTAATTGACTACCAACTTGATTCCAATCGATATTAAGATTCTTCATTTTATCAAATAACGCTACTAGGTTATCTAATTGTTCATCTGTTAATGTAATGCCGAGTTGATCAGCAATTTTTTTAATTAATGAACGTAAATCTTCTGTTGTTTTTGGCTGTTCTTTTGCAATTTCTTCTTTAATTTTTGCAACAAGTTGAACTGCTTTTTCTTCACCAATTTTATCACCAAGCTGGGCTGTTTGTACCATTTCTTCATTCGCTACTTTTTTAACTTCTTCCGGAATTGGTTTATTGGACGCAGTTTCATATGCTTTCATTAATCCAGTTAAAGCTGCAGTTCCTGAAACTTTAAAAGGTGCAGTAATTTGAATTTCTGCATCTTTTACACCTGCTGTAATCAAAGCGTTAGTGTACATTGCATCTGTTACCCAGTTAATGTTCTTTGATCGCACAATAAGACCAGATCCTGGTTTTGTGTATGTAATCATAGAAGAAGAAATTGCTCTCGTACCAATTTGTGCTTTTGGAACAATGCCTTCTAGAAATTTATGTTCTTCCGCATTAGATACAGTAATAATTGTAGCATCTTTCGGTGCTTTCATTTCTTTTAACAGATCTTGTTTTTGTTGTTCGGATAAGTTCTCTCCTAGTGTAACAATTGATTCTCCCTCGATGATGTCTGCAAATGAAGCTGTTGGCATCATAAATACCGTTACAGCTAATAGCAGAGCTAATAATTTCGTTTTCACGAAAAACCGCTCCCTTTCTCTTTCTAAAATTTTCGGGCAACAAAGTTATTATAGTATATATTTCTTATTTGTCACCTAGCTTTTTCCACATTTTAAAAAAGAAGTATCTAGATTGTCGGATTCTTTTTGTTTCTAGTCATGAATGTGGTAATATAATGCTGAGATAGTTGAAAGGAGACATATACATATGAAAACTTTAGGATACATATTAATGGAAAACGGTGAAAAAATCGAATTGGAATTTTTCCCAGAAGAAGCGCCAAAAACAGTAGAAAACTTTAAAAAATTAGCAGAGCAAGGATTTTATGACGGTGTTACATTCCACCGTGTTATTCCTGGCTTCGTAAGCCAAGGTGGAGACCCAACAGGTACAGGTGCTGGTGGTCCAGGTTACTCTATTCCATGTGAAACTGATGGAAACCCTCATAAACACCTTGTAGGATCACTTTCTATGGCTCACGCTGGCCGTAACACAGGCGGTAGCCAATTCTTTGTTGTTCATGAGCCACAGCCACATTTAGATGGCGTTCATACTGTATTTGGTAAAGCAACAAGCGGTATTGAAACAGTATTAAAAATGCGTCAAGGCGATGTAATGAAAGAAGTTAAAGTTTGGGAAGAATAAGGTAAGGGAAAAGAGAGCTTTTGCTCTCTTTTTTATTTTTAATGAGATTGAGTACTTCTTCTACAGCATCATACAAGTAGTATTGTTGCTAAAATATATTGCTTGTGAGAACAAACCTTTAACAAATTACATAGAATACATTACATTATATGTTTCCACAAATACTTTTTGTTATATTAATTTTGCTAGAATTGTGCTGCTTTAGGGTAACTATGAATGAAGTGATGTTGAATGATATGTTTCTTTTCATTCTATATAAAATTTTCTTTTTTTCACTCTATTTATTAAAGGAATAGTGCTGAAACATAGATTTGACTTTCTTCTTTTCGCTTTGTATGATTATCAAGTTGTTTTAGACTCTTCTCACTCTGTTGAAAATATTGTAAAATGAATGTGATATGAAAAGAGTGATTGAGGGGATTACTAGTTTGTAACTTTTGTGAGAAGGGATAAGGGTTATGTTAATTCGTTTTAAAAAAAGTTATGAAAAAATCGCAATGGGGCTTCTTTCGTTTATGCCAACTGAAAAAGATTTGAAAACATTACAATTGACAATGAAAGAATATGAAGCAAAAGATGATTGGCAATTGTATTTGTGGAAAGAAAATGAAGATTTTGTTGGAATAATGGGGATTGTAAAAAAAGAGAATCAAGTATTAGAAATTCAGCATTTAAGTGTAAATCCGTCTCACCGTCATGTGGGGATTGGAACGAAGATGGTTCAAGAGTTAAAGAGTAAATTTCTTGAGTTTACAATTTGCGGAAATGAGCAAACAGCAAATTTTTGCGAAAAATGTAAAGGGCTAGAACAAAATATACATTCGTGAAAGCAGGGATAAGTAGTTTATTATCTCTGCTTTCTTTTTTGTAATTGTTCGTTTCGTTCAGTAATGACCTCTGTGCGATCACGCAAAGTGTGCTTGTGTATAATATATTCACTTGGAATAGCATTCAAGTCTTTCCAAGAGAGGTTTTGTTTTTTGCATAACTCTATGCACTGCTTCTCTAACAATGGATCTGATAAGGGTAAAAATAAAGGTACAAAACGTTCTTTTTTATGGATAGATTGCAATCTTTCATTGAGCAAGGAAAGAAGTTGTACTTGATTAATTCCTAAACGTTGTAAAGACACACCGCTTTTTTCTAAAATTGTGATTGCGCTTTTCATCATTTTTGTGGAACCATTCCAGTTAGCACGTCTTTGGTGGTATAAAGAAACTGCAATTTGAATGAGACCAACTAAGTAATGATCACGATTTCCTCTTGGTTTTGTCTTCCAGTACTCTTCTAGTATTTCGTGGCATTCAAAATAGTCGTAATCTCCTTGGAAATGAATTAAAAATTGTATGTATTCGGTAGGATACATGTTTTCTCGCCCCTATCTAACGGTTATACATATAAGTGTATCATAGAAATATGAACAATAAACGACTAGGAGATTTCCCCCTAGCCGTTATTGTTCATATTAGCAGAAGCAAGCTGCTCCTACAATAATTAGCAAAATAAACAGTACAACAAGTAATGCGAACCCACCGCTAAAACCACAATCAACGTGACCCATAGTTTTTTGACCTCCTACATTGTTCTTACTACACTTTTATCATATGAAGTGGTGGGCATGATGACATAGGCATCGGTCTATTTTTAATTAAATTTCTTAAAAAGGTTGGATAGAACATGAGTATGCTCTATACTTATGTTGTTATAGAAAAAATGTGGTGGGATGCTTTGTGCAATATAATTTTAAAGTAGAGGCTTTTGAAGGGCCTTTAGATCTATTGTTACATTTAATACATCGTTATGAAATTGATATATATAATATTCCTGTAGCAGATATTACAGAGCAATATTTATCTTATGTGCATACGATGAAAGAACTGCAATTAGATGTTGCAAGTGAGTATTTAGTAATGGCCGCAACGTTATTACAAATTAAAAGTAAAATGTTGTTGCCGAAACATGAAGAAGATGTACTTGATAACGGTGATGATTTTATAGATGATCCTCGTCAAGAATTGATGGAGAGGTTAATTGAATATAAGAAATATAAGCAAGTTGCTACTGAGTTAAAAGAAAGAGAACAAGAAAGAGCACAGCTATATACACGTCCACCAATTGACTTTACATCGTTGCAACAAGAAGAAGAGACAAGCTTGCCTCTTGATGTTACGTTATATGATATGCTAGCGGCATTTCAAAAATTAATGCGCCGTAAAAAGGCAAAAAAACCTGTAACAACACGTATTACTCGTCAAGAAATACCAATTGAACAGCGAATGACTGATATTTTAAAGCAGTTAAAAATAAAGGGTGGTCGCCAAAGTTTTCATGATTTGTTTGTTGATGATGAACGTGAAATAATGGTTGTAACATTTTTAGCAGTTCTGGAACTTATGAAAAATCAACAAATCATAATTGAGCAAGAACATAATTTTGATGAAATTTTCGTATCAAGCTCTAATAAATCTGCATAGAGCAAGTATATGAAATTGGGATAGAAACACTTTATCTCATGCTATGTTTTAATGTATCGTTTGGAACAAGAGAAGAAATATTGAACCGAACGCATTGATTGTGATTCGGTTTTTTGATGTGTATTTTTATGGGAAAATAGAAGGAAGGAGCTCGTGAAATGGATAGGAAAGAACAAAAGTCAATTATTGAAGGCCTTTTATTTGTTTCTGGTGATGAAGGGATTTATCCAGAACAAATAGCGAAAGTTCTTGAAATTGAAATGAATGAAGTAATTAATATTTTAGAAGAAATGCAACAAGAATGTGAAGGTGCAAACCGTGGTTTGCAAATTGTACAGTATGCAAAAGTATATCGTTTTGCTACAAAGAAAGAACATGCTTCATATTATCAAAAATTAATAGATACACCAACAGCAGCTTCACTCTCACAAGCTGCCCTTGAAACGTTAGCGATTGTTGCATATCGTCAACCAATCACAAGGACTGAAATGGAAGAGATTAGAGGAGTTAAAACCGATAAGGCGTTACAAACGTTGGTTTCACATTTACTTATAAAAGAAATGGGAAGAGCAGAAGGACCAGGGCGTCCTATTTTATACGGAACAACAAAAGAATTTTTGGACACATTTGGATTGAAAACATTAGATGATTTACCGCCGCTTTCTGAAGAGAATGAACAAATGAATGAAGCGGATTTATTCTTCGGTTCCTTACAAGAGATATCGAAATAAAAGCTTAGCATTTTGCTAAGCTTTTTTTTGTATATCAATTATTTACAGTGCCATACTAAATGAAAAAAGGAGACGAGTTATGAGAGGTATGCGGATTATTCTATTATTAGTTTCTGTTTTATTATGTTTTTCTTTAAATAGCGCATCAGCTAAAAGGTATATGATGTCTATTCATACTACGTCTCCTTTACATATGCATCGGCAACATCTTAGTAAAATGAAAGTGAGCTTTTTAAAAGTGGGGCAAGGTGATGCAACACTTATCATAATGCCAAACGGACAAACAATGTTAATTGATGGAGGACCTTATGAAGCAGGAGAGGTTATTATTCAGAAATTAATTGAGAAAGGGATTAATCATTTAGATGTAATTGTCAGTACTCATCCTGATATGGATCATATAGGGGGGCTAATTCCAATTGTAGAGCAAATGCCGGTATCGCTTATATTAGATAGCGGAAAAACATATAGTTCTCTTACTTATCATACATATCGGAATAATATTAAAAAAAGAGGGATACCTTTCGTTTCAGTAAAGGAAGGGCAATATATACCGCTGGATCCACATGTTTCTATACAAGTATTAAACAATGGGAAATCAAAAGATGAAAATAATGAATCCTCAATTGTTTTAAAGGTGCGATATGGAAAAGCGGATTTTTTATTAATGGGTGACGCGGATGTACGGACAGAACATGAAATATTAAAACAATTTGATGTACATGCAGATGTTTTAAAAGTGGGGCATCACGGCTCGTATACTTCAACAAGTGAAACGTTTATAAAAAAAGTGGAACCGCAGTTTGCTATTCTGTCTTACGGGAGTAGTAATCCGTATGGACATCCTCATCAAAGTGTAGTAAAACGCTTAAAAAGGCACGGTATAATGGTATATAGAACGAATAAACGTACAGTAGAAATAGAAACAGATGGTGAACATGTTATGTTAGAGTCTAGCGGGTTAATGCCATTGTTGAAGTGATTTCTATATTAGGGGTGGATACTGTCCCTTTTTGGAAAAATGAATAATATATATTATAATTATAAGGGACGTAAGAAATTTCCTTTTTTGTTGAATAAAAAGGAAATTTCATTAGAATGTATAGACAACTACTCGTGCATATATTAAGATGGAACTAGGCGAATAAGGTAATAATAACAAGTAGGTATTTCATGGGAAAGGATCGATGAAAATGAAAACGCAAATTGTCATCAATGCCAAAATTTACACAGGTCAAGAAATAGTGGAAAACGGATTTATCCGTTACGCAGAAACCATTAAAGAAATTGGTTTGATGGCTCAATATGTACCACAAGAAAATGAAACTGTTTTTGATGCTACAGGGAAGATTGTAATTCCAGGTATGATCGATGTTCATATTCATGGTGGATACGATATTGATGCGATGGATGCAAATAGCGATGGGTTAGTAACTCTAGGTAAAGAAATGTTAAAAGAAGGGGTTACAACTTACTTCCCGACAACAATGACACAAGCTCCAGAGGCAATTGAAGCAGCGCTAACTGCTGCGAAAGAAGCAAAAGAAAAAGGAGCGCATTTCGAATATATTCACTTAGAAGGACCTTATGTTTCAAAGAAACGTGCAGGTGCACAACCACTTGAACATATCGTTCCTGCAAATATTGAGCAATTTAAACAATGGCAAGAAGCAAGTGGGAATTTAATTAAATTAGTAACATATGCACCAGAAGAAGAGGGAGCATTAGAGTTTGAACAATATCTTGCTGAAACTGGTGTAGTGGGCACAATGGGGCATACAGATGCAATTGATGCGCAACTAAAAAATAGAAAGATTACACATGCGACACATTTATACAATCAAATGCGTGGATTACATCACCGTGAACCAGGAGTTGTTGGTCATGTGTTATTAAATCCAGATGTAATGGTTGAAGTAATTACAGATGGTATTCATATTCACCCTGATATGGTGAAATTAGCATATAAGTTAAAAGGACCGAAAAAAGTAAGTGTTATTACTGACGCAATGCGCGCAAAAGGTCTTGAAGATGGATTATATGAGCTTGGCGGACAGCCAGTACATGTAAAAGATGGTAGTGCTCGATTAGAAGATGGAACGTTAGCTGGTAGTATTCTAAAAATGGATCAAGCTTTCCGAAATGTAATTGAATTTACGGGTTGTTCAATCGAAGATGCAGTACTGATGACATCAGTTAACCAAGCAGAAGAGTTTGGATTAAATAATAAAGGTGCATTAGCAGTAGGAAAAGATGCAGACTTTGTTGTGATGAATGAAGATTTACATGTATATGATACGGTTCGTTTAGGAATTCATATGAAGGAAGGGAAGTAATTAAATGAATATTCTTGTTGTAAAAACTCCAGAAGAACTAGCCGAAGCAGGTTATAAATTAATTGAAGAAGTTGTAAAAACAAAAGAAAATCCAACATTAGGAATGGCTACAGGAAGCTCTCCATTAGGTATTTATGCAGAAATGCGAAAAAATAAACTTGATACAAGCCGTGTAACCACTGTAAACTTAGATGAGTACGTAAATTTACCACATGAAGATAAAAACAGCTATCACTATTTCATGCAAGAACAGTTGTTTGATCATCTTCCATTTAAACAAACTTATGTACCAAACGGGATGGCAAGTGATTTAGAGGAAGAGTGCAAACGTTACGAGGGCATTCTAACTGCTAACCCAGTTGACCTACAGATTCTTGGAATCGGTGAAAACGGTCACATCGGATTTAATGAGCCAGGAACACCGTTTAATTCTCCAACGAACATTGTTGAATTAACAGAATCTACACGCCAAGCAAACCTTCGCTTCTTCGAAAAAGAAGAAGATGTGCCAACTCATGCGATTACAATGGGAATTGGAAGCATTATGAAAGCGAAACAAGTTCTACTTGTTGCTATGGGTTCTAAAAAGGCAGAAGCTGTTAAAGAATTATTGCAAGGTGAATATAGTGAAGAGTGTCCGGCTACAGTTTTACAACGTCATCCGAATGTAACCGTAATCGCAGATCAAGAAGCTCTATCTTTATGCAGTGAGGCGATTGCTGATGAACATCGACAAGTATTCACCATTTCCGATCTATTATCAGATTCAAGAGTGGGTGAAACAGCTAATTGAGGACGGCGAATGGAAGCCGGGAGATAAAATCCCATCTGAGAATGAACTTTGTGATAAGTTCGAAGTGAGTCGTATGACAATCAGACAGGCGATTAATAATTTAGTGGAACAAGGCTATTTATATCGGAAGCGTGGAATTGGAACATTTGTCCAACTTCCGAAAGTGGAACAAAAATTGCAAGGAATGACGGGCTTCACAGAAGATATGATTTCTCGTGGAATGAACCCAAGTAGTCAATTACTTAGTTTCCGCCTAGTTCCAGCTACTGCTAAAATAGCAGACCGGTTGAGAATACAGGAGGGGGAATCGGTTTATGAAGTGAGGCGTATTCGCTTAGCTGATGATGAACCGATTGCTTTTGAGACGACATATTTGTCGCCAGCTCTTGTAAAAGATATTAACGAAGAGATATTGCAACAATCTTTATATGAACATTTAGAGAAAAAACTGGGCTTTAAACTTGTTAGCGCTACTCAGTCAATTGAAGCTTCTGTTGCGACGGAAAATGAAGCTGAACATCTGCATATTCCTAAAAAGGCGCCTGTACTTGTAATGCGTCAATGGTCATATTCAGAAGGTGAGATACCGCTAGAGTACGTGAAATGTATTTATCGTGGAGATCGTTATAAATTTATTACGAATATCGCACGTAACAAATAGTATATTTCAGTTTGTGAAGTACAGTCGAAATGAAAATGGATAACATGTAAAGAAATAAAAATACGACTCATCCTTATAAGGAATGAGTCGTATTTTTATTATGAGCAATTACGTGGTTAACAGCATCTTTGACGTGATTTACTACATAGTGAGCGTGTTTTTTTACTGCATCATCTGCTTGCGACATAGCAAAACTGTGAGGAGTTAAAGAAAACATAGGAATATCATTGTAAGAATCCCCTATACAAGCAATTTCCTCAGGTTTTATTTGAAACTCATTTAATAAAACAGAAATGGCAGAGCCTTTACTAACATTCGGTGGCATTACATCTAAACATTGTTCTGCTGAGATGAAAGTGCTAACTTTCCCGTGGAATTTTTCATCAATTTTTTTTTGAAGGAGTTGTAAGCTCTCCTTTGTTCCACCGACGGAAATTTTATTTGGGAAAATTGTATCATCAATCTTCTGTAGTAAGTTTGGTTCTTCAACAGAAGTCATTGTTACTTGTTGTTCAAGTTCTTGAATAAAAGGTGTTTTCTCTTCAATGTAATAATTATGCTCATCACTTACATAACGGAAATAAGGATTTTCATTCGTCATAGCTAACAAATCGGGAAGTATGCTGGAATCAAAAGTTGCAGATAATAGTTGTTTATTTTCATGTGTATATACAAAAACACCATTTACACTAATACGATGAAAATTTGTATTTACAGCTTTCATTAAGTCTGCAATTTCATTATCAAGTCTTCCGGAAGCGAAGCAAAGAATAACATTTTGCTCGGCGAGGCTGCGTAGTGCCGCAACATCTTGTTCATCAATAAGACCTCCGTGTTGCATCATTGTACCATCGATATCACTTACAAACATTTTAATCATGCTGTTATCTCCTTTCTATGTACAGGTGCTCTTACATTATACGCATCATATATAAACATGTCTAAAAAATGAATTTTTATTAAATGGCAGATGTTTTACATTGACGACAAAGAAGAATATTCTGTAACATAAAAGTAGGCTATTTAAGTACGAGGGTGGTGTTATATGAATAATTATCTAGAAATTAAAAAAGTTTTAAATAATAATGTCATCATTGCTAGCCATCCTGAACACGAGGAAGTAGTAGTGATTGGTAAAGGAATTGGATTTGGGAAAAAAGCGAAAGATGTATTGGAGCAAGAACAAATCGAAAAAATGTTTGTCTTAAAAAATGAACGTGATCGTGAACAATATAAATTATTAGTGCCGCATGTTAGTGAAAAATTAATTGAATTGATGAACGATATTATGCTGTACATTCAAGAAAAAGCGAAATCTCCACTAAATGAACATATTCATATTGCGTTAACAGATCATATTTCATTTGCAATTAAAAGGTTAAAACAAGGACTTACAATTGATAATCCTTTTTTAGTTGAAACAAAAATGCTCTATCCAGAGGAATATGAAATTGCGGAAGGTGTTGTAGAACTTTTAAATTCTCGTTTGCAAATTACATTGCCAGAAGGAGAAATTGGTTTTATTGCACTTCACATTTACAGTTCGCTTACAAATTCTGATTTATCTTCAGTTAATCAAAACTCCCGTCTCATTGCACAACTTGTATCTTTAATTGAGACAAACTTAGAAATTACATTAGATCAAGAGAGCATTCATTATTTACGCCTTATTCGTCATCTTCAATATGCTATTGAGAGGGTGAAAAAGGGAGAAAAAGTAGAAGAATCGCAAAGTTTTGCCGATTTATTAAAGGCGGAGTATCCAGTTTGCTATAACGTAGCTTGGAAGCTAGTTAAGGTCATGCAAAAAGAGTTGCAACTACCTGTATATGAAGCTGAAAGTATTTATTTAACGATGCACTTGCAACGCTTAGTCAAGGCAGAGCATGTGTAATAAGTCATATATTTTTGTCTAAAATGAAAACGTTAAAAAAAATGATTGAATCGCTTACAATAGTTATGTATAATAACTATTGCAAAGTTATACAAATTTCGACAAACACATTAAGGTGAGTAACGAAAACGTTTGCCTTAATTATAGTGAACTTATACGTAAACCTATTTTTGACACGTGTTACTGATTCGATCAGGCATGAGTGGAGAAAAGTAAGGAATGTAAGCTAGAGAAAGGGATATACTACCCTTTGTATAGCTATCGTTCTATCTTTTTTTCCTCATGTCTTTTTGGCGTTTGTCGGAAGGTATCAATATAGATAAGAGAGGAAGGGTTTCCATGTTTAAGAAGATCTTTGGTGTTCTTCAAAAAGTCGGAAAAGCGTTAATGCTTCCAGTAGCGATTTTACCGGCAGCAGGTATTTTACTTGGATTTGGTAATGCATTTCAAAATCCACAGTTAACAAATGTTATTCCTGCTTTAAAGGCAGATTGGTTCGTAATGGTTGCAAAAATTATGGAACAATCTGGTGATATTATTTTCGCTAACCTTGCATTATTATTCGCAGTTGGGGTAGCAATTGGTTTAGCTGGTGGAGATGGAGTAGCTGGTTTAGCAGCATTCGTCGGCTACTTAATTATGAACAAAACGATGAGTGTGTTCTTAGAAGTAGATAAGCTAGTGAAAGTAACAAGTTCTGGAGCAGACCCAGTAAAAATTGGATTTGCAGATCCAGCGTATGCAAACGTATTAGGTATTCCAACGCTACAAACAGGGGTATTTGGTGGTATTATCGTCGGTATAGTAGCGGCATATTGCTATAATAAATACTTCAACATTGAATTACCATCATACTTAGGTTTCTTTGCAGGTAAGCGTTTCGTACCGATCGCAACTGCAACATTCTCTTTAATAGTAGGTATTATCATGTGCTTCGTTTGGCCATACATTCAAGGTGGCTTAAACACGTTCTCACATCAAATGATTGATGCAAATAGAACAATCGCAGCATTTATATTCGGTTTAATTGAACGTTCATTAATTCCATTTGGACTACATCACATTTTCTATTCACCGTTCTGGTTCGAATTCGGTCAGTATACAAATGCAGCTGGCGAATTAATCCGTGGTGACCAAAAAATCTTTATGGCACAGTTAAAAGACGGTGTAGAATTAACAGCAGGTACATTTACAACTGGTAAGTATCCGTTCATGATGTTCGGTCTTCCAGCAGCAGCTTTAGCAATGTACCATGAAGCACGTCCAGAAAATAAAAAATTAGCAGCAGGTATTTTAGGTTCTGCAGCATTAACATCTTTCTTAACAGGTATTACAGAGCCACTTGAATTTTCATTCTTATTCGTAGCGCCAGTATTATTCGGAATTCACGCTGTATTTGCTGGTCTATCATTTATGACAATGCAAATTTTAGGTGTTAAAATTGGTATGACATTCTCTGGTGGTTTAATTGACTTCCTATTATTCGGTGTATTACCAGGCCGTACAGCATGGTGGTGGGTAATTATTGTTGGTCTTGTACTAGCAGTTATTTACTACTTCGGATTCCGCTTTGCAATCCGTAAATGGAATCTAAAAACACCTGGTCGTGAAGAGGCAAATGCGAATGACGGTGCAGGAAAAACAGAGGCAGGCGAACTTCCTCGTGAAGTATTAGTAGCACTTGGTGGTAAAGAAAACATTGCTTCTTTAGATGCTTGTATTACTCGTTTACGTGTTCAAGTTAACGAACAAAAGAATGTAAACAAAGACCGCTTAAAAGAACTTGGAGCAGCTGGTGTACTTGAAGTTGGAAATAACATTCAAGCTATTTTCGGACCGAAATCTGACACGTTAAAATCACAAATTCATGATATAATGTCAGGTCGTACACCTCATGTTGAAAAAGAAGAACCTGTAAAAGTGGAAGAAACTCCTCAAAAAGTTGATGAAAATGAAACAATTGTATCACCAATCGAAGGGAAAATCTTACCAATTACAGAAGTGCCTGACCAAGTATTCTCAGGAAAAATGATGGGAGACGGATTTGCAATTGAGCCAACTGAAGGAACAGTAGTTTCTCCAGTTAACGGTGAAATTGTCAATGTATTCCCTACAAAACATGCGATTGGTATTCAATCTGAAGGCGGAAAAGAAATTTTAATCCACTTTGGTATTGATACTGTAAAATTAAATGGTGAAGGATTCGAGGCACTTGTAGCACAAGGTGATAAAGTGAAGCAAGGCCAACCATTATTAAAAGTAGATCTTGCATTTGTAAAAGAAAATGCACCATCTATCATTACACCAATTGTATTTACAAACTTACAACAAGGGCAACAAGTCGAATTGAAAAAAGATGGAAATGTTAAGAAGGGCGAAACCGCTATTATTGACATTCAGTAGGAATTTGACGCAAAATGTTTATAATTATAATAGGCGATGTGGTTGACCGAACATCGCCTATTATATACAATAGATGATGTAGTACTCACGTCTATACAACTAAAAAAAACTGTAATTTAAAGGAGATAAATAATCATGGAAAAAATCTTTAAAGTAACTAGCGACTCAGGAATTCATGCTCGTCCAGCAACTCTACTTGTAAACACTGCAAGCAAATTCGGTTCTGACATTAACTTAGAGTATAACGGAAAGAACGTTAACTTAAAATCAATCATGGGCGTTATGTCTTTAGGCATTCAACAAAACGCAGAAATTAAAATCACTGCAAATGGTGATGATGCAGCTCAAGCACTAGCAGCTATCGAAGAAACTATGAAAAACGAAGGATTAGGAGAATAATGACTCTTAACATTCAAGGGATCGCTGCATCAAGTGGGATTGCTATTGCAAAGGCTTTCAGACTTGAAAATCCTGAATTTAACATCGAAAAGAAATCAATTACAAACGAAGCTGCAGAAATTGCACGCTTAGACGCTGCGCTTGAGAAAGCAAAAACTGAATTAGAAGCTATTAAGGACCACGCATTTGCTGAGCTAGGTGCTGACAAAGCTGCGATCTTTGAAGCACATTTATTAGTGTTAAATGATCCAGAACTAGTAAACCCAGTAAAAGATAAAGTAAATAGCGAAAAAGTAAATGCTGAATTTGCAATGGATGAAGTTGCATCAATGTTTATTTCTATGTTTGAAAACATGGATAATGAATATATGAAAGAACGTGCTGCGGACATTCGTGACGTAACAAAACGCGTTCTTGCACATTTACTAGGAATTAACTTCTCAAATCCTGGTACAATTTCTGAAGAGGTAATCATTATTGCTGAAGATTTAACACCATCTGATACAGCTCAGTTAAACCGTAAGTATGCAAAAGGTTTCACTACTGATATCGGTGGACGTACATCTCACTCTGCAATTATGGCTCGTTCTATGGAAATTCCAGCTGTTGTTGGTACGAAAGTTGTTATGGAGAAAATCCAAAACGGCGATATCGTTATCATTGACGGTTTAGATGGAGAAGTAATTGTAAACCCATCAGAAGAAACTCTTCGTTCGTTTGAAGAAAAGAAAGCGAAATTTGAAGAGCAAAAAACTGAATGGGCAAAATTAAAAGACCAAGCTACTGTAACAAGTGATGGACATCACGTTGAGCTTGTTGCAAATATCGGAACACCAAATGATGTACAAGGTATTATCGATAATGGCGGAGAAGGCGTTGGCTTATACCGTACAGAATTCTTATACATGGGTCGTGACAATCTTCCAACAGAAGAAGAGCAGTTCGAAGCGTATAAAGCAGTTCTTGAAGGTGTAAAAGAAGGTCAACCAGTCGTTGTTCGTACACTTGACATCGGTGGAGATAAAGAGCTTCCATACTTACATTTACCAAAAGAAATGAACCCATTCTTAGGATACCGTGCAATTCGCTTATGTCTTGATGAGCAAGATGTGTTCCGTACACAACTTCGTGCATTACTTCGTGCTAGCGTATACGGTAACTTAAAAATTATGTTCCCAATGATTGCAACTCTTGATGAGTTCCGTCAAGCAAAAGCAATTTTATTAGAAGAGAAAGCGAAACTTGTAGAAGCGGGTACAACTGTTTCTGATTCTATTGAAGTTGGTATGATGGTTGAAATCCCAGCTTCAGCAGTATTAGCAGATCAATTCGCGAAAGAAGTTGACTTCTTCTCTATCGGAACAAATGATTTAATCCAATACACAATGGCTGCAGACCGTATGAACGAACAAGTATCATACTTATACCAACCATATAACCCATCTATTTTACGTCTTGTAAAAATGGTTATCGATGCTGCTCATAAAGAAGGCAAATGGGCTGGTATGTGTGGTGAGATGGCAGGCGATTCACTTGCTATCCCATTATTATTAGGATTAGGTTTAGATGAGTTCAGTATGAGTGCAACATCTATTCTTCCTGCAAGAACACAACTAAGCAAGTTGTCAAAAGCAGAAATGGAAACATTAGCAGAAAAAGCATTAATGATGTCAACTGCTGAAGAAGTTGTTGAACTAGTTAAAAGCATATAACCAATAAAAAAACCTGAGTCGATTTGAAATCGGTCTCAGGTTTTTTCTATGAGAAAAATAAATCTTATTTTCTTACTATAGAGGATAAGGAACGGAATTAGATAGCGATAGCAACGATATCAGTTGGGCATACACGTAAAATACCAGTAAAAGTATTTCGATTTTGATTGTTCTTATCGTCTTTATTGTTATCTTTGTCGTCTTTGTTATTACGAGCTAAAGCAGAGAAAAGAGCAACACCGTTAGCGAAACCTTCAAAAATTACATTGTTGAAAGTGCCATTACCTCTAATGCTTAAAAGAGAAAGTTCTGTTCCAACTGAAATGCTAGCAAGTACGTTACATACAGCTGGTTGTTGTGGTCTAACTACTTCTCTCTCTTTCTCTTTCTCATGATGTCTGCACTCTCTTTCATGATGATGACAGTCTCTAAAGTTATCACAGCATCCAAATGATCCAAACATAATCCTCATCACCCCCTTCACACTTATAATCTATGTAAGTTCGGTAGTGAGTGACTGGACAGAGAGTGGAATTTTTTCTAGGGGATTTTCTCATTTTAAATGACTAGCTGGGTGTTTAGTATGGAATGATGTTTAAAATAGGGGAAATATAACAAAAAAATGTAAAAACCACCGAAATAAATGAAATAGGTAGCCTTTACACTTTTTTACTTTTATATAAAACGATGATATATACAGGAAGAGCTAGGAGTAGTGGTACAATGGATCGTGCAGTATGTTTTTCTGATTCTAATTGGAATGCTTCTTCTTTTGGGAATTGTAAAATGGAGATGTTTGCGGCATCACCAATAAAATATAGAAGCAGTACAGTTACTATGTAACATAAAAGTGCGATAAAGCTTCCGTATGAACTCAATGAAAATCCCTCTCTTGTTATCTATTTGTTATCATTGTATCACAATTGTAACAAAAATACACGGGTATATTTCAACACCTAAACAAAATTCGACACAAAACGTCAAGTTTATTTATGATAAGGGAATAGAATATACTTTTCCCTTATCATAAATGTCGAATGATTTGTAGTAATATTACAAAAGTATGACAGGGAATAAAAAAACGAAGGCAATGTAGTTACCTTCGTTTTTTATTATTTTGCCCACTCACTCACTTGCTCTACGCTCATACGAGGTGCAGGGTGTCCTTTTAAAGTTGATTCACCAATTGTAATAAGCATAATTGGAACGTAACGAGATGAAACGTTAAATTCGTCTGTCAGTGCTTGTGGATTGAAGCCACCAATAGCACAAGTATCCCAACCAGTTGCTTTAGCTGCAAGCATAAGTTGCATTGCTGCTAAAGATGCATTTGAAAAGGCAGCATCTCTTGGGAATTGTTCACGAGCATATGCAGATTCAATATTTTTAGCTAAGCGTTCTTTTGCTTCTTCTTTCATAAATCCTTGTTCTACAATTGGACCATATACTGGCTCAACATTTTTATAAGCTTCTAAATCACCTAAAATAGCGACTACTGCAGAAGCATCAAGAATTTGTTGCTGGTTATAAGCTATTGGGTGTAATCGTTTTTGTACATCTTCACCTTGAAAAACAAGGAATTTCCAGTGTTGCAAGTTCCAAGCGGAAGGTGCTTGTGCTGCGGCTTTTAAAATCTCATGTAATTCTGTAGATGAGATTTCTTTATTTGGGTTGAATGCACGTGTAGATGTGCGTTCATATAGAACGTTAAAAAAGTTGTCGTTTGTCATTGTATATCCTCCAAATTGTATATCGAATTATTTTCAAAAAAATAATATACACTACTTACATTTTGTAAGTTATCGAATTTAAGAATATAATATCTTTATTTTAATTGTCAAGTTTTAAAAATAAGCTAGGGCATTCATACAAACGATACAATTCCTACAATCATACACTAAAAAAGGAATTTATAGAGTGAAAAGCGAAGATAACATTCTCAATTAGCTTGTTAATATGTATCTCTCACAAATTAAAGTTTATTGGAGAACAGTCTTTTAAAAAAGTTTGTGAGGAATTCAGTAGAACAAGATATATGAAGTGAGTGAAGACTAGTGATGAACATACTACATTTTTTATTAGAGAATACGGTTTTCCAAAATGTGTTACAAGATCTGCAGTTAAATGTCCTTTATATAGAAAATGGATGTAAGCATCAACAAACGGTAGAAAATATCCATCCAAAATGTATGTTTATAGCAAATAGTTTTGAAGAGGGCGAACTATTATTTCAAAGAACGAAACCACACATTATCATTACGTATGTAACAGATTATTCTCAAATAAAATATATAAAGAATATGTATACTCCGCACAGTACATTCATTGTCATTTGGGATCAACAAATAACAAAAGAATTCACAGATGTACTTGCATTAGGAATACGTAATATTGTAATAGCTCCTGTAACTCCGCAAGCAGTGTTAGAGGAAGTGAATAAGAGTTTGTATCAACTTTCTTTAGTAAGGCAAGTCGGTTTGCAGCAGGAATTGCTTCAAACGATGTTTGATTTTCAAAATGATCTATTATT
Organism: Bacillus sp. 196mf; assembly: GCF_003217275.1. NCBI lineage: Bacteria > Bacillati > Bacillota > Bacilli > Caryophanales > Bacillaceae > Bacillus > Bacillus sp. 196mf. The sequence goes on along the minus strand of NZ_QJTG01000006.1, from coordinate 14,866 downwards.
TATAGTAGAAGATGATGAGATTGTTGATTGTAATACAAATTTTTTAGCTTTTTTTGGATATGAAAATCTGTTTGCCTATCGTGAGCAACATTTAGTATTTGCTGAACATTTTATTAGAGAAAGTGGATACTATTCGACGACGCATGATATCACATGGTTAGACGATACTTTATCAAGTGGTAGAAGAATTAAGATGCTAAATTATGAAGGGGTAGTATCCACTTTTTTATTACGTGCGACACCATTGCCAGAAGATTTATCAAGATTTATTGTAAAGTGCACGGAAATTACAGAATTAGATGAAATCTATCAAGAGCAAGAAAGACTTGCTATGGTAGATTCATTGACAGAGATTTATAATCGTTTAAAGTTTCAACAAATACTAGAGGTAGAGTGGGAAAAGGTAATACGTAGTGATGAGAAAATAGCTATCATTTTATTTGATATAGATAATTTTAAAACGGTTAATGACACATATGGTCATGATTTTGGTGATTTGGCATTAATACAACTTGCAGAGCTTATGAAATCTAAAGTGGAGCAACAACATGTATTTGCAAGATGGGGAGGAGAAGAATTCATTATATTAGTGACAAATACAGTAGAAAAGGAAGCATTTCAAGTTGCGGAGTCATTACGATTCTTCATTGAAACAAAGCAATTCACTGGAATTTCGAAGCTAACAGCTAGCTTTGGAGTTGCGTTATATGAACAAGGAACTACAAGAGAAGAATTAATGCAACGAGCGGACATTGCATTATATGAAGCGAAAAAAAATGGGAAGAATCAAGTATGTGTGTATAGAAAAGAAAAAATGTAATTTTTCGCAACAAATTGTTGCGATTTTTTTTTATTGTTTGATAATAGAATAGGGGGACAATTTTTAGTGAAGGAATTATGGAGGATCAATATGATAAAAAAAGTAATGGTGATGGCTTCACTGTCTGCTATAGTTGGCGGCGGAGTATACTATTTTCTTGTTAGCCCCAATATAAAGGAAAACACTGTATTAACAACTAAAGTGAATCCTACTATTGAATCAGAAGTACAAGGGAATATAGAAGAAAAAGAAGAGCAACAAATTGATTATGCTAGCATATCTCAAAAATTAGATCAATATTTAGTCGGAAAGCAATTTAATGGAACAGTTTTGGTAACAGATAAAGAGCGTGTTATATTGAATAAAGGATATGGGTATGCTGATGTTCAAAATAAAATAGAAAATACGCCTCAAACAAAATATCGTATTGGTTCTATTACGAAAACAGTTGTTGCCACATCTATTTTACAGTTGCAAGAACAAGGTAAATTGAATATTCAAGATAATGTAAATAAATATATTCCTTCATTTCCGGAGAATAAAAATATTACACTATATCATTTGTTAACCCATACCTCTGGTTTACCTGAACATGCGAAAGGAAATGTGAATGCTGCTTCCCGTTTACAGTTAGTTAATTGGATTGGACGTCAAAATTTAGAATTTCCTGCAGGAACAGGTTGGAGATATACAGATTATAATTATATGGTTCTTGCTTATATAATAGAACATATCTCGAAAAAACCTTTAGGAGATTACATAAAAGAAAATATATTTGTAAAAGCAGATATGCATGAATCCGGTATGGGAAATATGGTACCTGGAGATAAAAATTTTACAAAGGGTTATGTGAAAAAAAATCAAGAGCTTGTACCAGCGCAGAAGTTAGGCATGAATTGGCTATATGGTTGTGGTGAGATGTATACGACAGTTGGAGATATGAAGAAGTTAGACGAAGCAATTATAAATGGAAAACTTCTTTCTGAACAAAGTATACAAGCAATGTTTTCGCCTTCAGCAGAACGGAAATATGCATTTAGTTTTTATATATATCCAGATTATTTTCATAATCATGGTGTATTATCTGGTTGGAACACTTTCAATAATTTTAATAAAGAAAAAGGAATTTTTGTTATGTTATTTTCAAATGTAAAAAATAGTATGGATGATGACTTTAATAAAGAGTTCCGAAAGATGGTAAATGATTTATTAGAACAAAGGGGATGAGAAAATGGAACATAAAACTTTATCAATAGGTTTCATTGGTATTGGCGTAATGGGAAAAAGTATGGTTTATCACTTAATGCAAGATGGTCATAAAGTATATGTATATAATAGAACGAAAGCAAAAACAGATTCTTTAGTGCAAGATGGTGCACAATGGTGTGATACGCCAAAAGAGTTAGTGAAGCAAGTTGATATTGTAATGACAATGGTTGGATATCCACATGATGTAGAAGAAGTGTATTTTGGTATAGAAGGAATTATAGAACATGCAAAAGAAGGTACGATAGCAATTGACTTTACGACATCTACACCTACTTTAGCAAAACGTATTAATGAAGTTGCAAAAAGCAAAAATATATATACGTTAGATGCACCTGTCTCAGGAGGGGATGTTGGTGCGAAAGAAGCAAAACTCGCAATTATGGTAGGTGGAGAGAAAGAAATATATGATAGATGCTTACCTTTACTTGAAAAGTTAGGAACAAACATTCAATTACAAGGACCAGCTGGGAGTGGACAACATACAAAAATGTGCAATCAAATTGCGATTGCTTCCAATATGATTGGAGTATGTGAGGCTGTTGCTTACGCGAAGAAGGCTGGATTGAATCCAGATAAAGTGTTAGAGAGTATTTCAACAGGGGCAGCAGGTAGTTGGTCATTAAGTAATTTAGCTCCTCGAATGTTAAAAGGAGACTTTGAGCCAGGATTTTATGTAAAGCATTTTATGAAAGATATGAAGATTGCTTTAGAGGAAGCAGAAAAATTACAATTACCAGTCCCAGGCTTAAGTTTGGCGAAAGAATTGTATGAAGAGTTAATTAAGGATGGCGAAGAAAATAGTGGAACACAAGTATTATATAAAAAATATATAAGGGGGTAAACGAGGTGGACCTTCAAAAGTTTGATGAGATGATTGATACTGTACAGCGAGCTACTTGTATGCAAATTAATGAAAAACAAAAAGAAGCTTTTAAACAAAAATATGATTTTGAACCAGACTTTGAATATGGAAGAGATGAGAAGGGGCATTATGTAATTCGAACCTCTAAAAAGATGTTAGAAGAAATGGAGTTTTATTTGGCATTGAAATATGATCGTGATGGAGTGGATCTTTATATGCAAGCTGAGATTGACGGTATATTTCATGTATCTGTTAGCTATGGTGAAGATGCCCTACATCTACAAGAATTGTTTCAATTTCTAGAAGAAAATAAATAAAAGTCCTCATTTGAGGACTTTTATTTATTTAGTCATTATAAGTTAGAAGCTCGGCGACATCGTTCAACTGGGAATGGGATAATTTGTGCGATGTGATTAGGACCAAATTGTTTTGTACGAGCATGGCGTATTATATAAAAAGCACACAGAATTGAAACAGGAATAGCGCCGAATAAACCAAATAATAAAGCGCTTACACAAGATGCGACAAATCCTAAAACACCAATTTCTAACTCTTCCATAATAGCTCCTAAAATAACAGGAAATGCCCCACATGTAACTCCAAGTATAAGTGCGATAAGTAAGCTCATGATTATCCCCCTCTGTTTGCGATATTATTTTCCTTCTTAGTTAATTGTAGTATATCACATGCAAAACAGAATTTTCAGAAAAATTTCAATAAATGTTCAATAAATGTTCAAAAAATACACTTGAAAAATCAAGGCGTTAAATTTGTGATGAAATGGTACTTTTGAGTAAATAAAAAATCAGGCTTATTTCAAAAGTGAAATAAGCCTGTTCCATAGGAGGATGTATATATGTAGAGTGAATAAAAGTTTGGAAAAGGGGATCCAAGTCCTTTTATTCAACTAACTACCTTAATAGATTGGAACCCAGCCTTCAGTTGTCACAAAAATACGAATAGCTACAACTTGACGATCATCTTGCAAGGTGAAATAATGTCTTGCATTTTCTGGAACAGATATTAGATCGCCTGGCTCAAGTTCAACATCAAAGAATTTCCCATCTTTGCCTTCAATAGCGAAAATGCCATGACCACTGACGATAAAGCGGACTTCGTCGTCTGTATGATGATGTTCTTTTTGGAAATTAATTAATAATTCGTCAAGGTTAGGTGTGCTATTTGAAAGTGAAATTACATCATGTGCTTTATAACCTCGACGTGCTGAAACATCAGCGATTTCTTTTGAAAAAACAGCTAATATTTCAGCTTTGTTTTCATCTGTTAAAGAATAATTTTCATTTAAATGAGTAGGAAGTTTAGAAATATTCCATTTCTCATATAAAACGCCTTCCTCTTGTAGAAATTTAGATACTTCCACTTCATTTTCAATACGAGTATTTACTTCATGAATACGAATTTGCGCCATTAGAAACGCCTCCTTGAATTGATAGTAGTTTTATATGAAATTGGAATAAAAACTCATAAGCTTCTAATCTCTTCTTTGCATCAAAGCTATCTCGGCCCCATACGGTAATACCGTGGTTACGGATTAATACCGCTCCCGAATCACCTTGTATATGCTTTCGAAAGTTTTCTCCAAGCGTTGGGATATGGGCATGGTTTTCGATAATAGGAATGTGAATTGTTGCACCTTCTTCCCAAATATCGAGAGCTTTAATAATTTCTTGATTTTGAAGGGTAACTGCATCACTATATAAATTTGTGATGACATTATTATCAGTTGTATGAACATGAAGTACGCACCCGGCATTCGTATTGTTATAAATATGTGTATGCAATATTGTTTCTGCTGAAGGGCGTAATTCAGTCTCTAAAACAGGAACTCCTACATGATCTACTAATAGAAAATCATCTGGAGTGGTTTTTGTTTTATCTTTACCGCTTGCTGTAATGAGAAAAGTAAGTGGCTCATGACTAACTTTTATAGAAATATTACCACTTGTTGCTGGGAACCAATTTCGAGTTGTTAATTCTTTTTTTATCTCGCTTAAGTCATACCATTGACGAAAAAGTTGTTTCATGATTTCACCTCCAACAAATGTTTTAATTCATTTTGAATATCATGGAATGTTTCAAACGGTGTATAAGCAATATAATTCTCTGCACACTTTGTAATAAGGAAGTCACGAGCAAATACTTTATCTGCTTGTTTCGCAGCTTGTAAATCAGTAATTGAATCTCCAATCACAATATGGAAGTCATTCGTATCACTCAATTTACGGATGAGAGATGATTTACATAATCCGCAATGATTTTGACAATGATGATCACAAGGATGAGGCCAATTCACCGTAATGTATTCATTTGAAAAATCTGTTTCATTACAGTAAATTTGCTCTTTTGGAATGAGTCCTTGTAAGAGTGGATAGACGAAGAAATCCATTCCACCTGATATAACGTAAAAAGAAATGTTATTTTCATTTACAAATTGTATAAATTCATGAAAACCATTACGAAGTTCAGCAGTTTCTATTAAAAATTGAATAATTTCATCGTGCAGATGAGTAGGTATTAATCGAAATAATTGAGAAACACCTTCTTGAATAGATAGCTCTTGTGATAAAATTCTATTCTTTACTTCTTCAGCTTCTGGTGGTGCGAATTTTTCCATAATGGACATAATGTTATCATTATTTGTAATCGTGCCATCGAAATCACAAAATACTTGAATACTCATAATTTCACCTCATGAGAGGGATTTCCCCATATTTGTAGTGCACTATGCAAATTTATGTCATCTACTTCATGGAGTGGTTTATTTTGCAAAGTAGCCTCAATTGCAGTACGGAATGCTTTACCACCGCCTTGCGCCCCATTTGGATGTCCAAGTATCCCGCCGCCAGCATTAATAACAACATCTTTACCGAAATCTCGTACAATAAAGGGAACGAAACCAGGGTGAATACCAGCAGATGGAACAGAAAAGCTCTTCTTGAAAAATGCATCGTCTTCAGTTAAATATTTTGAGATAGCAAGAGCTTCCTCTTTTTCTAGCGCAACACTTCCGTATGGAGATGGGAATAATGAAAAGTCAGCCCCAGCATAGCGTAGTAGCTTTCCGAGTAATAATGGAGATGAAATTCCATATAACTTAGATGCTGAATAAGCACCACTTACAGCAGGGTGTGCCATAATAGGAACTGGGATTTCATCATCTTCTGCAAGTGATTGCAGTACATCTAGTCCGTAAGCAAATACGTTAAATAATAGAATATCAGCTCCAGCTTGCACTGCACGTTTCGCATTTTCTTTTAAATCAAAAGTTCGTCCTGTTAAATTTACGGCATATAACGTTTTATGTCCGTATGTTTCATATACGGATTGTAAAACTTCTTTTCCAGATACAATGCGTTTCGTAAGTGGTGTTAATGCATTTTCAAATAATATTTCATCATCTTTTACTATATCTACACCACCACTTGCTTGATCACGTAATTGCGTTTTTAAATACCCAATATTTCGTCCAATCATTCCTTTAAAAATACTCATTAAAAGGGGACGATCATGCACTTGTAAAAGGTTTCGAATCCCATCTATCCCGAATTTTGGACCAGGAAAATGTTCTTTCAATTCTTCTGAAAAAGTTAAGTCAATTAATTTTACTTCGCCATCAAGGGATAGCTTTCCAAATGTAGTCGTTAAAATTGCTGGTAAATCTGGACTGAAGTTTAATAACGGATATTCGATTTTAATAATTCCGCGTTTTACTTTTTTACGTAAATACGAATTCGTATGTTCATGTTCAGCTAATTCCTCAATATGAATGACGTTGCCTTTATGTTGCTTTAATTGTTCTTGCAATAATTGTGGCAAATGAGTCCAAGAGCCAATTGTTAAACCAAGTGCAATTTGCTCAGCCTTTTTTTCTAAGTTATGTGAATCATCATGGATTAAATACGTCGCTATAATTCCGCTCATTGTTATAACCTCCTAGTTAAATAAAAAAACCTCTCAGCTAAGGAGAGGTTTTTTTACAACCAGCTCCTTATCTGTCAGCATAATGCTGCGAGAATTAGCACCGTGTCTACGATTGTAGATCGGTTGCCGGGTTTCGTCGGGCTCGTCCCTCCACCTGCTCTTGATAAGAAGTATTTAGAAATGTTTAAATTTTTAAGATAACTGAATTTTGTCAGATATTTTTCATGTTGTCAATTACTTTTTGAAAAAAATTTAATTTATCAATTCGATTAATGGCTTCTCGTAATCTATCTTCTGTATGCAAGAGACCAACACGGACATACCCTTCGCCATGTTCACCAAATCCAACACCAGGAGCAACTGCAACGTGTGCTTTTTCTAGTAAAATATCAGAAAATTGCTCGGATGTATAACCTTCTGGTACAGGAAGCCATGCAAAGAATGATCCGGTTGGAATGTCTACATTCCAACCAATTGAGTGACAAGCTGAAATAAGAGCGTTTCTCCGAGATTCGTAACTATTTACAAGATCTACTACACAAGACTGTGAACTTAATAGTGCTTCGCGAGCAGCATCTTGAATTGCACCAAAAATACTAACATACATATGATCTTGCAATAGGTTAATGGTTTCGATGACACTTTCATTTCCAACTGCAAAAGCAATACGCCAGCCAGCCATATTGAAAGTTTTTGATAACGTGTAAATTTCAATTCCTATATCTTTCGCACCATCTGCTTGCAAGAAACTAACAGGTTTTTGACCATCAAATCCGATAGCACCGTAAGCGAAATCGTGAACAACTAATATATTATGTTTATTAGCAAAATGAATGGTTGTATCAAAAAAATCTTTTGATGCAGTAGCACCTGTAGGGTTATTTGGATAGTTTAAAAACATTAACTTTGCCCGTTCAGCGATAGAGTCGTCAATTTTTTTATAATCCGGTAAAAAATGATTTTCTGCAATAAGCGGCATGGTTTCAAAGTGTGCCTTTGCTAAGGCAACCCCAGATAAATAATCTGGATAGCCTGGATCCGGAACGAGAATTGTATCACCAGGATTTGTAAAACAAATTGGTAATTCTACTAGTCCAGCCTTCCCACCAAACAAAATAGCAACTTCAGTTTTTGGGTTTAATTCGACGCCGTATTCACGTTTATAGAATGTAGTCACGGCTTCCTTTAAGCTTTCATGTCCGCGAAATGGCGGATATTTATGATGAATGGTCTTTTCGGCAGCATCTTGTAAAGCTTTTACGATATGCTGCGGTGTTGGTTGATCTGGATTACCTTGACCTAGATTAATAACATCGTGACCAGCTGCAACGACTTTGTTAACTTTTGCAACAAGTGAAGCGAAAAATTGTGTTGGCAATGATGTTACTATCTCAGAAGGTTGAAATAATTTCATACTTTCCACCTCTTTTGAAAGTTGTTACAATTCTAGTGACAAATGATATAATCTTTCCAGTATTTTGTAAAGAAAAAAATAAGAATGGGGCTGAAAAAATGAAAGTCGCATGTATTCAAATGGATATTGTTTTTGGAGATGTAGAAAAAAATATTGAGAATGCTAAAAATAAAATAAGCGAAGCTATGAAGGAAAGGCCAGATGTTATCGTCTTACCAGAACTATGGACAACAGGATATGATTTAACGAGACTTTCTGAAATTGCAGATAGGGATGGAGTGGAAACGAAAGAAAAGTTAATAGAATGGGCGAAGCAATATGATGTACATATTGTTGGTGGTTCTATAGCAAAGCAAACAGAGCAAGGCGTTACAAATACGATGTATGTTGTAAATAATGAAGGACAGCTAGTCAACGAATATAGTAAAGTACATTTATTTCAGCTTATGGATGAACATAAATATTTAATAGCCGGTAATGGTACGGGCGAATTTAAGCTGGATGATGTTGAATGCGCTGGAACAATTTGTTATGATATTCGTTTTCCAGAGTGGATGCGTGTCCATACTGCTAAAGGGGCAAAAGTATTATTTGTTGTAGCAGAATGGCCATTAGTTCGTTTAGCACATTGGCGTTTGCTATTGCAAGCAAGAGCAGTTGAAAATCAGTGTTATGTTGTTGCATGTAATAGAGCGGGAAAGGATCCAAATAATGTATTTGCGGGTCATTCTTTAATTGTGGACCCTTGGGGTGAAGTTGTAGTAGAGGCGAATGAAGAGGAATCAATTTTATTTGGAGAGCTTGAATTCGAGAAAATTAAAGAAGTACGTAAAGGAATTCCAGTTTTTGCGGATCGCCGTCCAGAATTATACAAATAAAATGTTGACAAGTGATTTTTATTCTTGGTATAGTCTTCAACATAAAGTTAAAAATTCAAAAAATTATACAACTCTTATCAAGAGCAGGTGGAGGGATTTGGCCCGATGAAGCCCAGCAACCGACCGTAATACCATTGTGAAATGGGGCGTTTATTACGCCAAAAGGCACGGTGCTAATTCCAGCAGAAAGTAAAACTTTCTGGCAGATAAGAGGGGAGAAGATAAACTTCTCTGCCAATTAAGTAACAACAGGTGTTTTGATGGCGGTGGTAGCGAATTGGTAAAGATTACGAAAAATCTTTTTCCATAAATGCAACCGCCTCAGCTTGTTTAGATGGATACAAATGACTATAAGTATTTAATGTTGTCGCTACATTTGAATGACCTAATCTCTGAGCTACTACAAGGGGACTTACTCCTTTGTTAATCAGATAGGATGCATGAGAATGCCTGAATTCATGGAGTAGAATTTTTTTGACTTTTGATTTCTCTATATACTGTGAATATTTTTTATCTAGCGTTGTTGTTGCTATACTATTATAGAACTCTCCAAACACAACATAATCATTTTTTATTGGTGTGTTTACAGTAGCATGATTTTTAAGATCTTTCAACAAATGAATGACATGTGTTGGTAACATAATAATTCGATTGGATGTTTTTGTTTTAGGCTTTGTAATCTGTCTGTTATAATCTGTTTTGTTTATATCAATTGTTTTTTCCTCAAAATTAACATCTTCCCAAGTTAAAGCCAAAAGTTCTCCTTTTCTGGCTCCGCTGTAGTACAGTGTTGAAAAGAAAGATTTATAAAGTAGATTGTCTACAGTAGAAATGAATTGTTTAAATTCTTCAAATTCCCAAAAATTCATTCTTTTATTTGATTCGAGTTCAAAGTTTCCTGCTATTCTAGCTGGATTTTGGGTTAAACCATAGAATTTGATAGAAAAATTAAATATGGAAGAAAGTATGGTATGGATTCTTTTTAAAGTAGCTGCTGAATATGTATGAATAATTTTATTTTGATAATTCATAACGTGTTTAGCAGTAATTAAATCTATTTTCAGTTTTCCAAACTCATTAAGTAAATGTGTATAGATAATATTTTTAATTACATTAATCGAAGACTGTTTCCTCCTCTGACAATACCAATCAAAATAACTATCCGCCACTTGTGCAAACGTCAAGCTAGAGTTCGTCTCTTTTTCAACTAACATCTTCGCTTCCGCTTCACGTGCTTCCTTTTTCGTTTTAAACCCACGACGCTTTACTTGCTTTTGAGTACCATCAAATTGACGGACTCTGACAACAAAGAAATAGGTTCCTCGTTCTTTATCCTTATAGATCACCATAAAAAAGTCCTCCCGCGTATATAAAGATTGATAATTCAATTTATTGAGTAGATTATAACTTGTTTGTTACCAAAAGAAAAGGCTCCCAAAATAAATTGAGAGCCTTTTCTTTGACTTGAACCACTTTAATTTTAATAACATATTATCTATATGAAAATAAAATTGCCGTTTAAAACAGTATAGCATATTTAAATCCGAAAATACTCCAAAAATAAAATTCCCCACTAGGACTAGTGGGGAGATTGGTTAGGGACACCAATCAGGATGATACAAGTAAGGATAAAATTATAATACCATAAAAATAGGTTGACACATATTGAGAAAAATAAGAATTTATTCATTGCAATATTGTAATTAGAATCAAAATTGGTTGGGTACAATCATCAAAAAATGGCTGGCTTCTGGATTTGATTTCGGTAGAATATAATAAAAATGAACCAATATTCATTGAAAATGGAAAATGTTCCAAGATATTTTTATGGAAATAGAACAAATATCTCGAGACATATATTTATCAAGTTGTAAGGGGTTGGAAGAGAATATAGGTTCGTGATAACATTAATCTTGTATACAGTATAGGGGGTTCTGTTAGTCAATTAGACAGAATAATCATAAAAAACAAAATAAATTCAAACATAAAAACTCGCAGAGCGTGTGTAAGAGGTGATCGTGACAAAACCGCTCACACCGTTCATCCTAGCTACTTTAGGACAAACATTTGCATCATACGAGTTCCTCGTCAGTGTAACACACACCTAGTAAATTTAGAATGTGTCCTGGGTTGAGAAAGTTAAAGCTGAGGGCTTTTTATGTTATACCGGATGGAGGGAAGATTACTTTGAAGTCGCTACATGTTGAAGTTTGCGAATTAATTGACAATAGACCTGAGTTAACATATGCGAGTGTTGCTGAGGCTATTGGAGTAAGCGCGCAGTACATGTCCAAATTTAAGAAAAATGGAACCATTAATTTTGGTGGTCTTTTAAAGTTGGCAAAAGTATTAAGCTTTCCTGATCAGAACTTTAGAATGACTATGAGTAATTTTTGTTTAAAAGTTGATACAACAGAATTAATTAAACAAAGCTTTGAATATGCAGCAATTACTAGGGATATTGAATTGTTAAAAAAGCTGATCGAGAAGTATCGAGATGACCGGGGGAGCATTAAGGAGTATGTAGATGTATATGAAATCTTGTATAAATATATAGTAAATGAGATTGGTGGTAAATCATTGATTAACAGCCTACAAACACTACGACAACCAACCGATTGTTGTTTGCGGATACTAATGGATATAATGAAATGTTATAATTATTATTTTTCTAAAGATTTTCCTATGATGATTGGACTGGGCAGAGAAGTAGAACAAAGTTTGAAGCATCTAAGTGGTGGCCGGAAAGATTTTATTTTGCATTGTTACTTTCACAGAGTGTATGAGATTTTAGCGCCTGTATACTTACGATTAAATAATCGTGATTTGACAAGAAAGTATGCTGCTGTGTTAAAAGGTTCAAATTTTTGCTCAAAAACTGTTTCTGATGCAACATATTTAATGGGTATGTCTTATTTACTTGAAGATAAACAGAAATGTTTGTCGCTATTAAAAGAAAGCTATGAATTATCAAAAGCTATTGGAGAGAAAATATTAGAAACTGAGGCACTTTATAATTTGAAATTGGTTGAATTATACTATGAATTAGAAAATAATCAGTCAACTAATAATTTGGACGGAATAGAAAGATTGGCTTCGAGGTTCTATCAAAAAGAAAACGAAGATTTTATTGTATTGTTTAAGGCAATGAGAGATAATTCTAATAAAAGTTTGCATAATTGTCTAAAGCAATTCTTTAGTCAAGGCAATTACTTTTTTTCTAGTTTAAGTGCAAGAGAGTTATATAAGCGGGGAGAAGATTCTGCTATAATTGAATGGATGATGGATTATCAATATGAGGTAGGGGGGAAGGGCTTTGAAGAAATCAATATTGATAATGTCGCTAATGATGACTTTAATGGCAATGCCGTTTGTTACTAATCAAGGATTCGCAATGAAGGGCATTAACGTATCTTCTTATGTGGATATTAAACCTGGTGGATAAACTAAAAAAAGAGCTACTTAGATAAATTTGCTAAGTAGCTCTTTTTTTAGTTTGTCAATGGTTTTTGCGAAAAAAATTAAAATCGATTTTTGGCTAATCTTGACACATGTATAAGGATTAGTAATAAAATTATAGAAAAGGGGCTAATTTACAGTAGGTGTTGAGATAATCGTTTATAGAGGAGATTAGATAATATGAATAAAGTAAACGGGGGAAAAATTCAACAGGAATGGCAAAACGTAGAAGAAAAAATTAAAACGATGTTAGTACTGGAACAAATTTTTAGTGAGGATGAAGAGTTTATAAATATGGTCAATAAAATTAAAACCATGATTAATACTCAATAATCATGGTTTATTTTTCGTGTATTTTAAGTAAGTCATCAATTAAATTTATAATCGTTTGCTTTGTTTCGGATGGCATATTATCAAGACGCTTCATAAGTTGGGCAGTTTCAGAATTAATCCTTTCAGATTGAAAAGAAGGTTCGGTTTGTAAACCTAATAAATAATCTATCGACACACCTAATACGGTAGCTATTTTATAGGTATTTTCTCTCGAAGGACTTTTTCTATTAGTTTCATATAAGGATATTGCAGAACGATTAACATGTAAAGCATCCGCTAATTCTTGTTGTGATATATTTTGTTTTGTGCGAATAAATTTTATACGGTCTCCTAATGTTACCATTACTAACACCCTCCGGTTAACTGAATTAAACATTTCTATGATTATAATAACTAAAATAAGTAAATGAAGCAACGTTTTTTAAGCAAAACTATTAAAGTACATAAAAAAAGATTTGCAGAAGAAACCATTTTATCATATGATGTTAGCAGAGGTAACTAAGGGGGGATGAAGATGAGAAAATTTGATGGTAAGAAGCTTTATTTATTAAGAAAAAATAAAGGGTTTTCACAGAGAGAATTAGGAGAGTTATTAAATTGCAGTCATTCTCTAGTAAACCTGATGGAAAATGGTAAACTGCAACCCACAACTGCGAAATTATTGGGGATTTCAAGTATCTTTAAAGTTTCTATAGATGAGTTGTTTATTGATTTTTTTTAACCTTATAGTTAACATAGGTAACTATACATAGAATCTAGAAACTACTTTTAAAAGGGGTGATACCCATGCACAAAAACCTATACATAGCCAGAAAAGAGCAACGTATGACACAAGTGGCAGCGGCAAATTTGATTCGCATTTCACCGAGAGCATATTTTGCTAAGGAGCATGGTAAGAGTGATTTTACCCTAAAAGAAGCACAGAAACTAGCAGTATATTTTAAGACAACGGTGGACGAGCTGTTTGCCCCGGAAAATAGTGAGGCAACTGCACTTACTATCTTGCCATATGAAGTGGAGTATCATGAGCCGGAAGTAAGTGAGAAAGGGCAGGTGAATACCTTAATCGCGAAATATGGAAATAATAATTTATCGGTAAGGGAAGGGGATGTAACACTTAGTGTATGGCTCAACAGTAATGACTACTCATTAGATAAAATCCCACAATTGTTTAAGGCATTTGCTACATGTCTGGAAGAGTTTTATGCAAAAAGTTAACTGAATTGGAACGTTTGTTGTAAAAAGGTGTAGTAGGCATAGGCAATGCTGTTACATCTTGAAAAGAAAAAGGAGAGAGTGTGTAGTATGAACCAAGCAGTTCTAAAAAAAGACCTACAAAAGAAACAAATACTAGATGAATTCTTACAACACTGCGAACAAAAACAAGTAGAAGCACTACAAAAGAATGATCCCTATCAGTTTTGCATCTGGATCAAAGAAGCCCGGTTAGCCCGAAGGGAGTTGGTAGCACTGTATCGTGCGAAAGAGAAACATGATGAGGAACGTGCGCGTATTCAAGGAATTGTTCACCGCTTGAGAAATATAGGCGTGAATGCCGATGTTGTGGAGAGGGTGCATTATATTACGCTTTCAGAGGAGGTTAGCTGAATGCTAGAAAACCCAAACACCATAGGCAACTTACACGATTCCCCTAGACAAGACTTTGAACACTATTGTAGCGATTGTGATGGTGAATTGTATTTCGGTATGACGTATTACGAATTTGAAGGGAGTCTCATTTGTGAGGAATGTAATGAGAAGTTTCTAGAGCGACATGGCACGCGTTTTGTCGCAGGGGAATAAAAAAGAACTCACGGGAATGAGTTCTCAATAAAAATTTAAGGTAAAGCCAGTATAACACAGAGGGTGAGTGAAAGAAACATGCAGGC